>CAIJIZ010000764.1 GCA_903820735.1 uncultured Pirellula sp. | reverse complement strand
GATCGAACGGTTTTCGTTGGGGTTTCCATGGCAGCGATGTTGAAGATACCTCGCGACCAGTAGAGCCAGCCATCGGGGCCGATGAGCATGGCATTTGCGGAGTGGTGGGAGTCAGCGCTGCAGACCCCTTGGAGCATGCGAATTTTCAGGTCGGCTTTATCATCTCCGTCGGTATCTTTCAGGAACCAGATTTCCGGTAGGGCGGCAACGAGCATTCCGCCGTTCCAGAATTCGAATCCGGTGACGCTATTGAGTTCATCAGCGAAGGTCACGCAGCGGTCGGCGACACCATCACCGTTATCATCGGGCAAGCAGATGATTCGGTCTTTGCGGGGTTGGGTTGGGTTCCAGTGTGGATAAGATGGCCAGACGGAGGCAAAGAGGCGTCCGTCGGGATCGACGGCCATTTGCACTGGGTTGATCAATTCAGGGAACATTTCTTCGCTGGCGAAGAGATTGACTTTCATGCCCTGAGCGACTTTCATCTTCGAGATGGCTTCTTCGCCTCCGAGGTAGTTATGTTTCCCGTCGGGAAGGGCGCCAGGGATATTCGTTTTGACTTCGAGTTCGGGTGGTAGGTTATCGTCTTTGACCACGAGATCGGAGCCTTTTGCTATGGCCCAGACTTGTTTGTCGCGGTTAGCGGTTTTGACGTCGAAGATTTCCATTTCGCGCATCATCACGTCAGCGTTGCTTTGACCGAACCAAGCGAGTTTTGATCGTCCGCCGAAAACGTTATAGCCATCGACGACGCGGTATCGACTGTACCAGTGGTAGTTGCGGTCGGCCACTGCGCGTTGAAGTTTATCGAGAAGGGCAGCGTCGGCTGTTGGTTTTTCGTTCGGGAACAGAGACTTGAGGATGACTTCCGAGATGGCTTTCTCGCCGTCTTCGAGCAAGTGGATCCCGTTCATTGTCAGAGGTTTTGAGGACTTCGCGTAAAGATTTTTTGATGGTTCGAAGAGATCGACGAAGGAGACTTTTTTCGACTCGCACACTTCGCGCATGGCCTGGGTATAGATCGCGAGGTTTTTGTTATTGGTTTCGCCGTTTGGAAGGTTGGGATCTTGAAGATCTTCGTGAGCGATGGGGGAGAAGAAGACGAGACGGGGAGGGGATTGGCCGTCGTATTTTTGAGCCAGCATCGAGTCGATAGTTTCGGCTAGGTCCTTTTTAAATGTGTCTAGAGCAGCGGGTCCTTTGAGAGCTTCGTTGTAGCCGAAGAAGCACAGGACAACGTTTGCTCGGACCTTGGTGAGCCATTCGTCGGGGCTCCCGAAGTTTTCTTCACGGTTGCGGATTTTCAGTTCGTCACCTGGGTAGCCGAGGTTTCGGCAGACGAGGTCGTAGTCAGGGAACGTAGCGTGCAGGTAGGTGTCGAGCCAGCCGGCGTGTTGCAATCGGTCGGCCATGGTGTTGCCGATGATTGCGATTTGGTCACCTTTCCGCAGTTGTAGTGGTTCAGCCGCGCCGGCAGAACTTGCAATTAAAACAATCGCAATTGCCATAAGGCCGTGCAGGAGGTGGTTCAATGTCGCGTACATCGCGGAATTGCAATGATGAGATTTCATGGGGGTGGGGGGGTAGGGGCTGGGGGAGAGAGAATCGAAAAATACGAAAGGTTCGAACGAGAAATGCAAGACAGGGGTGGGAAGTTCAAAATTATTTTTAGTCTCGGATCAAACCAATCCGAGGCGGGTGGTCGTCAATGGATTCGAAGTGATTTCGAGCGAATTGGAATCAGTTGCGAATCGATTTGGGATTGGGTTCCTCTCGACTGCATTTTACTGAAAAACCGTCGTTTGTGTCGCAACTTCCAAGTGAATTCTGTTTGCAGCTGGCATCAAAAAAGCGAATTTTCTTGGATGTCGTCGATAAAACCCGACAAGATCGAAATGTTCCCGAAAGCGTTTAGTGTTGAAAATTGGGAAACTTCACGGATGTTTCTTTGGATACAATTCGTTACGGTTTTTGCTTATAGAAAGTGGTTTACCTGTCGCTACAATACGACGTCCCCTCGGGGGTCGGGTTAGATGTTTGTTCGGAGCGTTTGTTCTTAGGAGCGACGAAGGTGACTATCTCTCCACCAGGATCCGTAACTAAAAATTATTTTGCGCTTATCAGTGGTGATCGAGAAGCCTTGCATTGGCTTTGGAACCGGTACTACAACCAGCTTGTAAAGATGGCATCGTGTCAGCTTTCCGGAGTGGTTGACCGTGTTTCTGATGCTGAAGATCTGGCGTCTACCACGATGTATGAGCTACATACCGGCGTAGACCGAGGACGCTTTGAAACGGTCCGGAATCGCAATGAGCTTTGGCGTTTGCTGGTGAGTATCTCTCGCAATCATGCACGCACAGCTGCGAAGCGATCGATGACGCAGAAGCGTAATCCTGGCCGTATGTTTGACTGGATTGGAAATCCTTCGGGGGGAGATCAGGCGGTAGGTAGGGAACCGGGGCCGGAAGAGGTTGCATTGGTATCGGAGCAGTGTCGAGTATTGCTAGAAGTTCTTGATCGTTCAGACGCTTCGGGGGCACTTCGTCGGGTAGCGACGTTGCGGTTGGAGGGGTTCTCGAACAGTGAGATTGCGAAAGAAATCGGCTGTGCAAGGAAAACTGTCGCGGTGAGGTTGGCTCTTATCCAGAACTTGTGGAAGCCCTACTTAAGTCATGAGTACCGAGTTACTAGCTAGGATAGCAGAGAAGTGCGCTGAATTTGAGGCTTTTCTAGGTCAAGGGCTACCTGTTGATCTTGATGCATTCGTTCTGGACGTTGACGAGTGCGACCGGGAACGTGTACGGATTGAATTAGAAGAGTTAGCAGCAGAACTTGGTTATACGTCACAGAAACATCAGGGAGCGGGGAGTCTTGGAACGGAAGTAGAGCGGTACGAGCTGAAAGAGAATCTTCAGTGTGGCGGGATGGGGCAGGTTTGGGTAGCCGTCGACACGCAGTTTGGTCGTCGGGTAGCGTTGAAGGAGCCCTTGGTTGGTGGCAAAGAGACGGTATGGAAGAGGAGTAGATTTCTTCATGAGGCGGAGATTACTGCTCGGTTAAATCATCCGGGGATAGTGCCCGTTTTCAGCAAGGGGCATCATCGGGACGGAACCCCTTACTATACGATGCGACTGATATCAGGGGAGGATTCCGGGACACTTCTTGATTTGATTAACGAGCATCATGGCAAGGTTTTCGCGTCATCGTGGGAAGCCCAGCACTCGATGGATCAGTTGATCGAAAGGTTGATCAAGGTTAGCAGCACGATTGCCTACGCGCACAACCAGGGTGTTGCTCATCGAGATATCAAACCCGCAAATGTTTTAACGGGGCAATTTGGAGAGACATTGGTTGTTGACTGGGGGTTAGCGCATACGATTCAGGATGGAAACGGATGTCATGTTCATCTTGAATTCAGTAGTCCTAGGGGGGATGCAACAGGCGCAACCCTTGGGACTCTTGGATATTCGGCACCTGAACAGCTTTGCGCAGGGGCTTGGGCGACGACTGCATGTGATATTTATTCCTTGGGCGCGGTTTTGTATCACATTCTTACTGGCAGGCCGGCTTATTCTAGGGATCGATTCTCATCCTTAGATGATTTAGTCAAAGCGGTATCGACGGGAGATTTCCCTGCGCCTCGAGCGGTACGGCGGTCGATTCCGGGTGGACTTGAGGCGATTTGTTTGAAAGCGATGGCGGTCGATCCCGAAGATCGCTATTCCACAGCATCCGATTTTGCGACAGATCTTCAATTCTTCATCGAGGATCTGCCGATCACTGCGAATCCCGATACGTCGATATCGTCAGTTACTCGTTGGTTTCGTCATCATCGTACCGCGTTTTATTCGCTGCTTGCAACGGTTTTTGTCGCCTTAACTGCTCTGTTGATCATCGGTGGTAGGCAATCGATGCACAATATTGCTTTAGAAGCCAAGCAGGAGGAGCTAGAAGATGAGATCGATTTAAAGCAACGGGCGATCACGGAATCTGAGCGTTTGAATCGTCGATCGATTGCGAGGGAGTCTTTAGCGATTGACGCATTAGCCGCTTTTCCCGAGGTGCTGCTTGACGACGATGCATTGAAGTATGCAGAGACTCCCGAAGCTCAGCAGTTTCGTAAGTTGTTTTTGTCGAAGGCGTTGGAATTTTACCAGCGAACACTTTATGACATCGATACAGAGACAGAGCTTGCTGATGTCAATCGCGATAAGCTTGTCGGTATGAATCAAGCAATTGGGCACTTGTGTCGTGAGCTTGGAGATTACGCTCAAAGTATTGAATGTCTGCAAGAGGTCTCGTCATTGCTCAGGCCGATGATGCCTCCTCTTGCACCTCGAGACGGAAAAAAGGAGTGGTGGATTACCGACAAACAAGCGATCAATGCGGCGAGGTTTGTCGGGAATACGAATGCATTGATGACAACGTTACAAGCCGCCGGAGATTATACGAATGCCTTGAAGGAGTATCAGGAAGCCAGGCCGTGGGTACCCCTTCTTGAAACGCTTTCGAAGGAAAACGAAAAGGTCAAACTTACCTTGATGGAGTTGCAACGCAATCATGCGATTTTGTTGGCACTGTCCAAGCAAAACGACCAAGCAAGAGAAGCTTTCACCAAAGCGATTGAATATTCGGAAGAGCAAGTCGCGGAGGGGGGTGAGAGTGAAAGTATCAACCGGAACCTGAGTCGTATCAAATTGGATTATTCTGTCTTTTTGCTAGGGATAGGGCTTACTAGCGAGGGGGTGTCAATTATCGACGAGACGATCCGTAAGATTGAGGGGCAGGCCGATGGAATCGAGTCGATGGATTCGTATCAGCTTTCGATTTTGGGAAACGCCTATAACAACCGAGCTAATTCCGCCAATGGTGATCTATGGATTAATGATTTTGCGGAATGGAGTAATAAGGCTCTGCTGGTTTATCGGGAGATGGTTAAACGCGACCCGAAGAATCGAATGATATTATCTTCTTTGAGGTACAGTTTGTGTGCCATGGCAGATGCAGAGATGAGGCGAGGGAACTCGCTAAAGGCTTGGGAATTGGTTTCGGAAGCAACGGAGTTGGTAAGTAAGCTTCACTCGCAAAACTCCGAAGACGAAAAGATTGCTCGAGATTTCGCAAGCACATTGCATCAAAAAGGTTTGATTGCAATGAATATGAACAAGCGGGATGAGGCGGTAAGTGCTTTTGAGCGCGCGTATCCATTACTTGTGAAACGCTGTGAAAGCATGCAAGAGGAGATGGTCGGTGATGGCGGTGACCAAGCAGTGGACGCTGAAAAACAACGAGAGAATGAATCTTGGACTCGAAGGATGATGGAAGCGTCTGTGCTTGTGGGTGAGCAAGCAATTTTGAAGGCTAACCTTCCGTTTGCTGACCAAGTATATTCGCGTTGCCAAGATGTGATTTCGAGAATTCAGCCGGACTTCAAGAGTACCACTCCGGTAAAAGAGTGGATTGCGCCTTTTGTTAAACCTGTCACGTCTGGTTACACTTTAGTTCTTGATGCGTTTGGGCGGTCTTCGCAGTCCGATTTCTGGGTAGGACGATTTAGAACAAAGAAGATGGAGATGGCGGTCGGGGAGCTTGAAAGGCGCTCTAAAGAGTGTGAAACGATACCCATCAACGAGTTGGTTTCCTTGGGGATGGAATCTGACAGTCTGCATTGTCACGAGTTGTCCTATACATTTTTTCAAGAAGCGTTTCGCCGAACTGATTTACCGGCAGATGCGATGTTGCCACCGGTTGTGGCGACGGCCGTTCAACAAGCGTTGCGAGCGTCTTTACGCGATAAGGACAACGCAGAGAAGCATCGGAAAGTTGCTTTTGATTGGTTACATGCTCACGTTTTGCGTTGGCCAATTCGCCCCGAGGATCCGGATACGTTGTACCGTGATGTCCTTGAGTATTGGGGTAGGGAGCCTTTGTTGGCTTGGACCCGAATGGAGAATGGGCCTTTGAAACTCAATGCTGCAGAGTTCGAAGCTTGGGCAGCATTCTGGCGAGGATTACGTCGCCGATACAGTGTTCAATAGTTTGCGGCTGCTTATTAGAAACAGATCTACTCGCTGACTAGAATCTTCACGATAGGACAGCGTATACATTGGCGGATTGGTCATCCATCTTCTGGCCGTTTTCAACCATGTCGAATTGACCAGTAATGGAGCAATATGCTCTGGAGTGGATTGTTTCACCGTATGCGATACGAACATGTGGCGAATTTCGGGTATACTGCCGTTGAGAAAACAGCTCTAAAGCCCTTCGGTTCAGCCTACCCTACCCTCCGTTGTCGAAGCAATGACAGAACTTGTACCAATGCAGCTTGCACGGATCGTCATGAACGATCTGATGAATCAGTATGTGATTTTCCTGAAAGAGACCGATGGGGAGCGACAATTTCCGATTGTGATTGGATTTTTTGAGGCGACGAATATCAATTTGCGAGTCACGTCGATGGAGCGGCCTGATAGGCCGTTGACCCATGATTTGATCCTTGGGGTTACTCAATCGCTCGGCGCGAGTGTGGATTCAGTTGTGATTACTGAGTTTCACGACGAAGTGTTTCTGGCGGTATTGCGGCTAAAGCGCGATGGCGAGACCATCGATGTCGATGCTCGGCCGTCGGATGCAATCGCCGTTGCCGCTTCATTCCAGCCGATGTTACCGATCTGGGTGGCAAAGCCTGTGTTTGAGGAACTTGCTAAGTAAAGCCATTACTTTTATCGAAGGAAAGATACCCCATGTGGATCTTCGACGCGCACCTTGATCTTGCATTGAACGGCGTTGACTGGAATCGCGATTTGCGTCAGTGCGTCGATGATATTCGTGCCCAAGAACAAGCGGCAGGGATGTTGGAGAAGGGTAGGCAGACCAATACTTTGTCTTTTCCCGAATTACGTATTGCGGAAGTCCCGGTCTGCTTGACCACGTTGCTTGCGCGTCAAGAGATGGCGATCGATCATACGTTTGGTTGGACTTCACCGCAGACATGTTATGCGATGGCGCACGCTCATTTAGCGTATTATCGCGCCATGGAGCGAAGTGGGTTGCTCAGAATGATTCGCACCCGAAAGGAACTTACGGCGCATTGGAAATCGTATACCGAGCAAAACGGGGGGGCTTCTGGCGGAGAGGATGCGAAGCTTGTTGGGTCGACGAGCAACGCAGAGCCATTGGGATTTATTTTGACCATGGAAGGGGCAGATCCGATTCTTACGCCTGATACGATCTATGAATTTCATGAAGCCGGACTGCGAGCGTTGGGGCTGACCCATTACGGAACGAATCGTTACGGAGGTGGGACGCGAAGCGAGGTTGGATTATCGCTTGATGCGATCGAATTGCTCAAGCACTGTGAGAAGCTGGGGATGACCATCGATGTGACCCATCTTTCCGACGTCGCGTTTTGGCAAGTGATCAAGCATTTTCAGGGGCCGATTCATGCAAGTCATCAGAATGCGAGAGCCATATGCAACTGGCAAAGGCAGTTCAGCGACGATCAGATCAAGGTTGTCATTGAGCGGGGTGGTGTATTAGGTGTCGCGCTAGACATCATCATGTTGCAAGATGGTTACGTTCGAGGGGTGTCGAAGAATGAGGTGACCTTAGAGCGTGCAGTCGATCAAATTGAGCATGTGCGCGAGTTGGCTAATGGATCGATTGCAAACGTTGGGATCGGAACGGATCTCGACGGTGGGTATGGTTGCGAGCAGACACCTGCGGACCTGAATCGCTATCGCGACGTTCAGAAACTTGTACCGTTGATGCTGTCGAGAGGATTTTCTGAAGAGGATATCCAGTCCGTGTTTTATGGGAACTGGATGAAGTTTTTTAGCAAAGCGCTTCCTGAATAACCCCTACTGAGTTTGATTCGAATCGAGCGGCCCGTTTGCTGTGTTTGCGATGTTTATTGAGTCGGCTTAACAATATCGAGTTGATTTCGAATCTGGGAGATACCAGGTTCGAAACTCAGCATGGTTGCCGCCAGTTCTGCTTCGCGTGGTGAGGCAACCCTTCCCCGTAAGACCGCGACTCCTGCGTCCATTTGTACTTCGACATTTGGATAACCAGCACGCTGCAGACGTTCTTGTACTTCGGTTCGGAACTCAGGGTTGCGGATTACTTCTGCGGCATCGGCATCGCTGTCGTCCAGTACGAGTTTCGGATAGTACATACTTTTCTTTGGCAACGGCGGGAGTGGCCTGTTGACGCGTTGCGAACTGGTTTCCAGGCGAAGATTGCTCGTCGACGAGTTAACATTCCCAGTACCGATTGCTTGCGTTGCACCTACAAAGCCTTTTAATTCGGTTCGGTTTGAGCCGACGAAATCCCCTCGCTGGCGATTCCCGCGAACGAATCGCCCATTGGATTGGATACCGCCCCCGGGGTTATTGCCAACGCTCAAACCATTCGGCCCGATCGGACCGGAATTCGCGGATGCATTCGTGAAGGAGCCGGAGCCAGCCCGTGCCGATGGAGAGGTTTGCTGGATATTTCCTGGTGCGTTTCCGACGGTTCGATTTCCGATCAACTGTGCGTTGGATTGCTGCGAACTGACAGAGGTGCCACCCAGGAACGCAGTGACGAGTACCAGTGAGGTTCGAAGTCGGTTCGTTGTAAATCTCATCGGGAAAGCCTTGTTTCTGAGTCGGGGGTGGTTTCGCTCAAGCCTGTGTGCTCGGGTAGTGCGAGGTGGTTTATTGGATACCTGTCGGTTCGGTATTCGATGGTACCGAAGAGGCGTTTGCTGTCGCGGGCTCGACGACTTCACCGATTGATTCCCCTAGCTTGATCCAATGTTCTGAGTCATTGAAACGAATCAGTACACGATCCGATTCAATGGTCGCGACGAAGATTTCATGCAGCGGGCTTGGAATTAATTTACCAGCTTC
>CAIJIZ010000763.1 GCA_903820735.1 uncultured Pirellula sp. | reverse complement strand
CTCTCGAACTCCTAAACAGGCATCAGCCGTACTACCCACCAAAACAATTCTCTTGCCTGCTACTTGCTTGGCCTCAAACTTTCTGTCTCCCGGCAAGAACGCATAGATGTCGGATGCGTGCTCAAGTTCACCGATTGCGGTTCCGCCTCCCGGCCCCAACCCTCGCGATTCAGTAGCTTCCCCACGGCAGTCGATTACGCAGTCTGCTCGCGAGGTCCACACACCTCGATGCCTACCACGGATCACCACGCGAAACTCGTCATTACAACGATCCTGCCACGGATAGTCCCCAGGAGAATCCCAGTCTGGTTCGGTGTGTAGACGCAGTCTACTGATGTCGCTTACTGGACTGAGAAAATGGATATCATCGAAGACCAAATCGGTTTTTGCTAAAGGCAATAAATATTCTTCTGCGTACTCTTTGCCTGTCAGCATACGTCCTGGATCAATATCAGGCATGTCCGGGTACTGAGCACGTAGTGCAGCAATTCCCAAACTCGTCGTCAATTCGCTTGCAGGCAAACACAATGACCTATTATTCCAATCCAGCATTCGGTGGGCGACTCGCCGCGACTCGAATATCGATACATGGTAACCGAGAAACCTCGCGTACAGCGCGGCTTCGATACCCAACGGCCCTCCCCCTAAAATCGCAATGGTTGCGGGGCTCTCAATTTCAGTATCCCAAGGCAAAAAATCGATCATGGAAGAGGGATATTTCGTAACGAGTACTCTACAGTTTGCTCGACCACCGACTCTGGTGCTCGATACACAAATCGATAGTCGCTTAAGTCACCTTCGATGTCAAACAAGAATGAGACTCCTACTTCCTTAGGATTCCATCGATGTGTGGACCATCCCGCGTGCTCGATACGCGTTCCTTCGCGATCGACAAGAAACGCATTTCCTAGCAACACCCAGCCTTGAAGGATTTCTTCGGATGGTTGAGATTTCAATGACAATCCAAGTCGGATCTCGTAGACATCACGATTCTTTCGGGCAGATTCCAGCTCGACTTGCAAGTCACCGGTCTGCAGTTTTTGCGACTCTTCGCTATCCAGATTCGAAAATTCCACGGCGGCCATACGTCCGGGGATGACCATATTGAGCTTCCCTTTCAACTCAGCTATCTGCTTGCCGTTCTTCTCTGGGTTTTGCATTCGGAAGCTAGCTACAATCTGCGTTCCCGTTGGAACGAATTGCGAGTCCGTCTCCTTCGAAATCATCAACACCTCGTCCTCGTCGGTTCGAATCACATGCGACGGCAGATCGAGTCCGACAAACATCGGTTTGATGCGAGGCTCCCACTGAAACATCAGATCGAGATTCGAGAGATTCAAAGACGGATTCTGAAAACCGATCGTGCGGCTCGCGGAAATCGGCTCAATTCTCAAAGCACCCACATAGACCTGCAAATCTCGCCGATCGCCAATAGCGTGCAATCCCTCGTGGTTTTCCTGTCGTTTCACGAATCGGACTTGGTCACCATCGTGCGCACTTACTCGCCAACCGATCAAATCGAGCAATTCATCGATTGCTTCCCAATAGGTAACCCCTTGAAGCTCCAACTCCAGCGGCGTTTGAAATTCTTGAACCTGCATATAGGGTTTGAGCGAAAGCTTATTGCCAGTCTGTTTCGCCAAGGAATCCAAGGCATCGAGGGGGCTTAAGCGGCCGACAACCTTCACTAACTTGGGCTCTTGAAGGAACACCTCCGCGTCGTTTTTAAACTTTTCACGCAAGCGTTCGATTCGCATTTGCTGTTCAGCAGACATCTCCTCATTGACAGCAGGTAAGTAATCCAAAGCTTGTGGCCCGAACATATAGATCGCTTCTTCAGCTTGATCTCGTTCGGACTCTTTGTCGGCGTCAAGCAGCAAGGATAATTGCTCGACCCGTTTACCAAGATCGTCTTCCCCACTTCCCGGCTCGTCGCTGCTACCGGTCGTCTGATCGTTTACTGCTTGACCATTTGAAACCTTCTCGGGGGGCGATGACGTGTCTTGACCTCTACTATCAGAGCATGCTGCCACGATTGCAACTGCGATCGAAGAGGCAAGCAAAGATCGTGCGATCAGAAAGGGTAGAAACCGAAGATGAGCCTTGGTCATTACTTATCGCTCACTCCCGATCCTTGGACACCAACGTCTCTGACTCGCCCTGTAAACACGTGTCCGGCGATAGGCATAGGAACAGCGTACAAACCAGTGCGGCAAGTCGCAAAGAGAACCTTGTTGCCAGGACCTCCGAATGCGCAATTCGCAGGTTGCTCAGGAAACTCGATCACACCGAGCAACTCCCCTTTAGGGGAAACACATT
>CAIJIZ010000762.1 GCA_903820735.1 uncultured Pirellula sp. | reverse complement strand
TACATGGGTGGTCACAATGACCTCCTCGCAGGAGTCATCTGCGGTTCCAAAGAGAAACTCGAACCGGTACGCAAGCTTCGCGGAATCCTCGGTGCGATCAATTCACCCCATAACATGTACTTGCTCGAACGCGGCTTGAAAACCTTCGCTCTACGTATGGAACGCCATAACTCCAACGGCCAACGGATCGCGGAGTTCCTAGACAAACACCCCCGAGTCGAAAAAGTCTTCTACCCCGGACTTGCGTCCCACCCATCTCACGCAATCGCTCAACGCACCATGAAAGGCTTCGGAGGATTGATCACGTTCCTCGTCAAAGATGCCGACTGGAAACAAACGGCCGCCGTTATCGATCGCTGCAAGATTCCACGTATCGGCCCAAGCCTCGGTGGAGTCGAGAGCCTCATTGAACAACCCCTTGTAATGAGCTATTTCGACTACAAACCCGAACAGCGCGCCGCTTTCGGCATCTATGATAATATGATCCGGATGGCGGTCGGGATCGAAGATATCGATGACTTGATCGCTGACCTATCCCAAGCCCTCGAGGTGTAAGCCTCATCCCCTGACTGCCAGCCAGTACATAACGGGCCCAGTGCATAACGGGCCCAGTGCTAAACGGCCCAGTACATAACAGACCACTATACAGCGGCAAATCCCATGAAATTTCGAACGCGTGCAATCCATGTCGGAAGCGAACCAGATAGTACCGGGGCCGTTGTTCCACCGATCTACCTTGCAACCACTTACGTGCAACCAGGTCCCGGGGATTGGGGTGCTTTCGATTATTCGCGCAGCGGCTCTCCCTCCCGCTCCCGAGTCGAGAAAGCTATCGCCAACCTTGAAGATGCCGCCGGCTCTCTAGCCTTCTCTTCGGGAATGGCCGCGACTCATTGCGCAATGGGACTGCTTGAATCCGGTGACCATATCGTCGCCGGTTGCGATATCTACGGAGGAACCTACCGGCTCTTGCACAAGATCTGCAATCGAAACCGCATCGATGTCACCCTTGTACATGCCGACAACGCAGCCAACATCGCCGCAGCTATCCGACCCGAAACTAAGATGGTTTGGGTCGAGACCATCGGCAACCCACTGATGAGCGTCCCGGACTTCCAAGCCATCGCGCGAATTACCCGCGAGGCAAACGTCCTCTTCGCAGTCGATAGTACCTTTGTCCCACCCTCGATCTTCCGTCCTCTGCAAGCAGGTGCGGATATCGTCATGCACTCGGCTACCAAATACTTTGGCGGACATAGCGATTGCTTGGCCGGTGCCCTATCTGCCAAAACCCCCGAACTCCACCAGCGTCTGTATTTCATCCAAAATGCAACCGGTGCAGTTCTCGGCGGGCTCGAATGCCACCTGCTGCATCGCGGAATCAAAACCATGGAGCTTCGCGTACGTGAACAATCCAAGTCCGCTTTGCTAATCGCTCAATGGCTTGAAAAACACCCACGCGTCCGACGTGTTCTGTTTCCAGGACTCCCCTCACACCCCCATCATCTGCGCGCGAAACAATACTTCGGCGAACAATTCGGCGCCATGGTATCCTTCGATATCGACGGCGATATCGATGCAGCCAAACGCGTCTGCAAAGGTACCAAAATCTTCGGCCTTGCCGTCAGCTGCGGGGCCGTAGAATCCTTAATCGAACAACCCGCTACAATGTCCCACGCAAGCTACGACCCAGCCGCACGAGCCAAAGCCGGAATCACCGATTCCCTAGTCCGGATCGCTGTCGGCCTCGAAGATCCCGAGGACCTTATCGAAGACCTCAACCATGCCCTCTCGCAAATCTAACAAGTAATATCCTTCTGCCAACGAGACGAACGATGCCAATCGATCCATCACTGACAAGGTATTACCGCCGTGCCAGATTCACCACACGACTTCCCACCAAATACCAGTTCGCACCCTCCCACTTCTGGCTCGAGACCCTCGAACCCGACCTCTTCCGAATCGGCCTGACCCACTTCGCTACACGCATGCTCGGCGATTTCGTCGAATGCGAATTCACCACCGAAGCAAACAACCCGATCAAACTCGGGCAACCTATCGGCTGGATCGAAGGCTTCAAAGCCCTCTCGGATATCTACAGCGTGATCGATGGAAATCTC
>CAIJIZ010000761.1 GCA_903820735.1 uncultured Pirellula sp. | reverse complement strand
CGCGAAACTGCACGAACGCTTTGAAAAAGAAGCCCAAGCGACCGCACGACTGAACCATCCGAACGTCGTTCGACTCTACGAAGTAGGAACGGCACATGGTATCCACTACCTTGCCTCCGAGCATGTCGAAGGCTCCACCCTACGGGTGCTCCATAACGGACAACGCATCCCTACCCAAGAATTCTCTGCGAGGCTAATCGCTCAATTAGCGGACGCGATTCATCACGCCCATCTCATGGGTGTCTTACATCGAGATATCAAACCCGAGAATGTGATTATTGAAATTCCCGCAAATGCCCAAGAAACTGCGGATGAAGGTGTACCTCGCTTGACCGACTTTGGGTTGGCAAGACTGATCGACCAACAAACAAAAGAGAAACATGTGAGCACGACCGGATTGATCGTCGGGTCGATCGATTATATGGCGCCGGAGCAACTGATGGGGGATAGTGATTGCATCGGTCCATCCTCGGATATCTATGCGTTAGGGGTAATGCTCTTCGAGTTACTCACTGGGCAACTGCCTCGAAGTCCCTCCGGCAATGTTTTTCGCGCGATCGAAATGAGTCTATCCCCACAGGATCCACGCTCGCTCAATCCTGAGATCCGCAAAGACTTAGCCGCAATCTGCATGAAGTGCCTTGCTTTCTCGGTCGTCGATCGGTTTCGCAATGCATCGGAACTCCGCGATGACTTGCAATGCTTCCTCAATGGCAAGCCGACTTTAACGCGTCCTCCGACCCTTGTGGAACGCTTTGTGCGATGGGGGAGATCGAACCGGTCGTTGGTGGCCGGTATGGCGATTGTGCTTTGCAGTATCCTCGTAGCACTGGGAGTAAGCGTGTTTTCGGCACTTCTCTTGTCGAAACGTAACGGCGAATTGATCCTCGCTAAAAACGCAATAACCACCTCTGAGAGAGACACGAAAGTCCAAGAGGCTCTTTATCGTAATTTGGCATGGATGTCCGCTTTGAAACTTGCCTATGGCAAACTGGAACGAGGTGAACTTCAAGGCGTTGCTCTCGATCTTGGATCGATCCAACAGCAGCACACGGATGCAACCGCACGGCCTGAGTGGCAAGTTCTAAACGCCGAGTTAAAAAGCCAATACCAACTGCTGTTCAAGGAATCGTTCGCCCTAAAGGATGCGATCGCGATCCCGAATACCAACTTTGTGGCTGTTGCCGGTAACGATCAAACGATTCGTATTGTCGATCGCACAACGCAAGAAACTGTCAATCAGTATAAGACATCCCTTCGCGAAATCCATGCGCTCGCGGTCAGCAGCAACGGGAAACGCATTGCGGCGGGTGGCGCTGTGAGATTTGGAGGGCAAAGGACATACCCTACCCTTCTCGACTTGCCTACCGGGACGATGAAGGAACTCAAGGTATCGGGCAAATCAACGATTGAATCGCTGGCCTTTTCGCCCAATGGAAGCATGTTAGCAATTGGTTGTCGTTACGAAGATATCATCATTACCGACTTGGAGAACAGCGAGAAGCAGCCGATCACCTTACCCGCCACGAGACGTGCGCGAACATTGCATTGGGTGTCTGACGAAGAAGTTGTTGTTCACAAAACAAGTAATGAGCTGGTTGTCCATAACCTTGGTACTTCGGAGTCTAAATCGATTCAGTTTGCAAAGTCTATTGAAAGCTTTGCAACAACCAAAAATGGCAGATGGTTGATTGCAACCAACTTCGAATACGACGGCTGTACGCTTGTCTCACTTCGCGATACGAACCAACAAATTCGGCTCAATGGACTACAACGCCAAGCGCTATGCGTGGCGGTTTCGCAAGATGACAAGTGGGTTGCGGCGGGTGTCGAATCAGGGGACGTATCGATTTGGCAATTGCCTGATCCTTCATTGAGCGACCAAGAGTTAGATTCCGGGTTCCCAACTGCTCCCGAAATCCGCAAGACTCTTCTTGGAGGTGGTCTGAACGCAATAAGCTGGAGCGGTAATACGGTGATCGCTGTGGGTGAATACGGCGAGGCTATCGCCTGGTCTCCATTTTCGCATGTGGAACCCTATACCGGTGAATCAGCCATCACCGCTGTTTCTTTTCTGCAGCCACAACAAGCTGTACTTGGTTTCGAAAATGGCCAAGTGCTTCGTGTCGGTACCGATGTACTTGGAAACTCGCTTTCTGGGAATCTAACTCAACTCCCGTCTCAAGTGATGGAATCGGATGCTAATCGCGAAGGTACATCTGGGGTTTATAACTTATCATGGCACAACTCGAAAACTCTATTGGCGACTTACTTCAATGGTCAGATCCGCGAGCTGCAACACGATAACTTGGAGTCGGCTTGCAAGCTGATCACCAAGCCTGAAAGCATTCCGGAAAAAGTTCATTTTGTTGGTTGGCCATCTTGTATTTCTCAAGATGGGGAAGTGCTGGCTGAGAGGAATAACAACAACCACATACACTTTATCAGCTTGATTTCTCAAAAGGAGCTTGCGCCTATAAAGTTACCAGGAGAGATATGGGGTATGCAGTTCTTGAGCCCTCGGATTCTCTGCGTAACTGGCATTTTCGAGGGTGCAAGAATCTATGATATTGAAACTGGTAAACGGGTTGTGACCTTAGGTAAAGCGCCTTCGAGTGCGATCTTTGTGAACTCGAATAGCAGAACTGTTTCGATCGGATTTCGGGATGGGTATGTGCGGACCTGGTCGATGGATTCTTGGGACTTGAAGGATAGTCTGCGGACCAACGATTCCTTGATCGTATCGATTTGTCAAACGCAAGATGAGTCACTTGGGATCTGCACCGATGACCGGTCGAATGTGATAGCGTTTAGCCCCAAGGGGAAGATGGTTCTCGGAAAGATTCGTGAGCTCAACGCAATTCGCAATGCAAACGACCTTACATCACAGACTTGTATGCTGAATGCTGATGATAGCAAGCTGGTGATCCTGATGTTGTATAAGCTTGATAACCACCTCACGTCGTACATGCATCTTTATGAATTGGATTCACGTTGATTTGCATTCGAGGCAATTGCGTAAGAGCTTGGAGTGTGTTCGGGCGAAGAGTAGATCTGTAATGGTGAAATGCGTCTGCTATCGTGGAGTGGGTTTCCTGGGCCGCTGACCGCGCAAGCGTGGAGCGGTTCTCCTGGGCCGCTGTCCGCGCAATGGTGGAGCGGTTCTCCTGGGCCGCTGTCCGCGCAATGGTGGAGCGGTTCTCCTGGGCCGCTGTCCGCGCAATGGTGGAGCGG
>CAIJIZ010000760.1 GCA_903820735.1 uncultured Pirellula sp. | reverse complement strand
TGCTATCCACCTTGGGGTAGCAAGCATTTGTCGGTCCATCATCGGCGTTTGATCCGCAGTCGGCTTCGATTGACGCAAACGCCGCAACTTAAACCCTAAACATGCGAAATATACAAATCCAACTGACTGCTTCCGAAATTGAGCGATAAAATTTGTAATTCTTGGATCGCGGCTTGGTTTTCGTACCCCTAGCATCGCAACTGATTTGTTTGCTAATCGATGTCCAAAGTACATCAGCAAGTGAAATGCACTTCCGGATTCCCCTGCAATGGTTTGAGATTGGGCTAGAACGCGCAACTGCTCCTTGATTGATAACAATTCCGGATACACGATTTTCCAGCCACGGTTGCGAAGCTCGGTTTCCAATCTTGACTCTCCGATGAGCAGCCTGTGATCTGGGCTCAACTGGGATCGGCTCAAATAGATTTTATCGCTGAGGTTTGGGTCGCTTGAAATTTTCAGCAGTTCATCCCGTTCGGATTCAGTTATTCCATAGTGGGAATCAGTCAGTCTTTGTACTGCTTCGAAATGATGGTCCGCGATCCAACGCCTGTTGATCATACTTGGCACGGGTAGGTGCAGTCGGCGACAGAAAATTGGACGCTCCAACGCTATGCAGCTCTGTACTTTATCAATTGGCATTCCGGCCAATCGAGCCACGTTTTCATGATGCCTTCTATCCTCTTTGAGATCTGCGATCAGTAACCGGGTTTCTTGGTCACATTCTTTCAGTAGATTTTTGGTTTTGTCCAGAAATGGCCACAGCCAACCAGCGGATTCCGTCAAGAGATGGCCGAAATGATTCAGATTGCAGTACGGAAGGAAGATTCCTTCTTTCAACTCCTGGGCTTCTGCCAGATAGGCTTTTGCGTCGATTGATTCAGGTTGTCCGAAGGGATAATCGGCATGCGTCTCTGGCCCTCTCTCCAGCCATGATCCAATTATTGGTTTCCCATTCGCATCATGGAGCCCCACTGTCGAAGGAAGTATCAGGGTATCTTCCAGCGTTCTGATTGCTCGGGTAGTCGGTACACATCCAGGGGGGAAGTTTTCAAGCCTGTAGTTGCTGATAAGAAACCGATAAGCCCAATCGAGCATTGCTTACTCCTGTTACGAAATCGACTACTCGTTCGGCGGGATCGCGTAATCATCGTCGCGCATCGAGCCAACTTGGAATAGGATAGTCTCTCGAAAGACGCCCATTGCCCGAATTGGATCCCCCTGAAAAGATCTCTTGTAGATTGACTGCCAGCCACTGACGTCGATCCTCAGGGAGCATAGACCCGAACTCTATCGTCCTATCACCAATGAGTTGGATCGATGTTTTTCCAGCAGACTCCGCATCTCCCCGGCTGTTGTAAAAACGGACCGCCTGAATATTCGTGGCATCGAATCGCTGTTTCCATGAAAGAAAGCCGACGCCGCTTGAGACGTACGAATCTACCTGGTCGATCACGACCTTAACGCGGCCAAATAAAGCCATGATCGCCCCCGCAAGAATGCCGGTACCGATGGCCACGAAAGGGACCAAGAATAGGCATAAAAAGAGGGTCATACCAAGTGGCATCGGTACGTCATTCATCACCGGTTTACCCTCTTGCACCCCACCAGGAACCGGGAGCCACTCGGGAATTGGGCCGACAATATTGGCCCATAAGCCTGCTACGGCAATCGATACGAATACCGACACAATTCCGTTCCAGAACAAGCATGCAAACAGCAGCCCAAGAAACGTTGGGATCGAACGATTCGAAACATTGAGAATCAGGCTCTGGCCCCATGGAGCAACGGAACAACCAAGCGGGTTTTTCGCTAAGATCTCTTCCCGCGATCGATGGCTCCAGTTGAGTTCTGAGAGCTTAAACAGTTTGCGGCAGGAATTACACGCGGCAACTCCTTCCTTCATGTTGATTGATTCAAATCCGATCTCAGCATCGCATTCCGGACAGCGCTGAACCGTTGATCCAGCGATCGCATTCTTGAGTTGCCTGATAATCATCCGCTATTTCTCCGTTCCGACCTGTCAAACCGATCTGGTTCTACGCATTAACAACTCGATACGCCGACTATCAATCTTACTATTGCAGAGCACTCGAGTCGACGGACTTCTTATCGCTCGATGCTTGGATGACACAGCATGAGGGAGATTCTCTCCATTTTGCTGCACCGAAAAGTTTTCGGCTGACGAGTCGACAGGGGGTAGTCTGACTTGTTATGCTTAGCGACGCGGTACTCGGCGGAGCGTTCCTGCACATGAATTTACGATCGACTAATACTTTCCAACTTGTAGGGGCTCTAAGATGTCTGCGGAACCGAATTCGTCTGCCAATCGTTATGAGGGTGTCATTCAATCACTCCATCAACTCCACGAGAAGTACAAGGATTGTC
>CAIJIZ010000759.1 GCA_903820735.1 uncultured Pirellula sp. | reverse complement strand
CGCAAGTCCTCGCTTGGTGAAATCAGTTTCGTAGACCTTGGTGCCGACGGAGCAACGAGCGCGAGTGTCGCAGCTCAGGCATCTTCAACCACTGGAGAACCAGACATGGACGATTCGCAAACCCCAACTCAAGACGATCCCAACGCAACTCAGACTCCCCCGACCACTCCGGTCGCAGCACCGGTGGCAACACCCGAGCCGGTAACGACCCAGCCGGAGGTCAATGCCGCGATCGAAGCAATGCGCAGTGCCCATGCGACCGAACTGGATCGCATCGCTGGGATTCGTCGCATTTACAACGGTGCACTTCCAAGTTTGGAGGCTCGTGCGATCCGCGAAGGTTGGAACTTGGAAAAAGCAGAACTCGAGAAGATCCGAGCCACTCGCCCTGCGGTTCCAGCCATCCATGTGCAAAACAACACGATCAACGCGTCGGTTCTTGAGGCGGCTTGCTTCATGGCAGCCAACCTTTCGAACGTAGAAGAAGTTGCCGACGAGCAATCGCTAGAGCTAGCAGCCAGAAGGTTCCGAGGTGGAATCGGTTTGCAAGAGCTGATTCTCGAAGCCGCTTGGGCCAATGGATACTCCGGACGCAACTTCCGCGATCACCGATCCGTGATGCGAGCCGCCTTCGGTAACTCCATCGAAGCCAGTTCCGTAAGCAACATCGACATCGGTGGGATTCTTTCCAACGTGGCCAACAAGTTTCTCTTGGACGGTTTCTACAGCGTAGAGCGTGTCTGGCGAAACATCTGTGCGGTTCGAAATGTCTCGGACTTCAAGACGGTTACCAGCTACCGGCTCATCGGTAAGGACCAGTACGAACTGGTCGCTCCTGGAGGTGAACTCAAGCACGGCAACCTTGGGAACGAAAGTTACTCCAACCGAGCCGACACCTACGGCTTGATGATGGCCGTCGACCGACGCGACATCATCAACGATGACCTCGGCGCGATCACGACCGTTCCGAGGAAACTCGGTCGCGGCTCAGGCCTGAAGATCAATGACGTTTTTTGGACTGTTTTTCTAGCCAACTCAGGGTTCTTTACAGTAGGAAACAAGAACTTCCTGTCGGGGACCGATACGGTGCTCTCGATCGATGGATTGACCAAAGCCGAAGTCGCCTACTACGACCTGGTCGATTCCGACGGCAAGCCGATCGGTACCATGCCTGCCATCATGCTCGTTCCAACTGCTTTGTCGGCGATCGGCTCGCAGCTCTACAAGTCGCTGGAAATGCGTGATAGCACGGCCAATGCTCGTGTTCCGATCACCAACCCGCACGTGGGCAAATTCCGCGTGGAAGTCAGCCGGTACCTAGCCAACGCCCTGTACACGGGCAATTCGTCCAAGGCCTGGTACCTGATTACCGACCCGAACGATCTGCCACTGATCGAGGTCGCGTTCCTCAACGGCCAAGAAGCTCCAACGATCGAAACCGCTGATGCGGACTTCAATGTCCTCGGTGTTCAGATGCGTGGTTACCACGACTTCGGCGTTGCTCTTCAAGATCCACGCGCAGCGATCAAGTGCAAGGGTGAGGCATAAGCCTCGCTTGGCAACGTGTTCATTCCTTCATCCGATTTACCAGTTGAGGTTTAGCCAATCATGCCACAGGCAACATTCATTCAGGAAGGTCACTACATCGATCACACCCCCGTGGGCGCTCTTGCCTCCGGGGACGTGGTCGTCCAAGGGGACTTGGTCGGCGTCACGGTTCGTCCACTCGCAGCGGGAGAAGTAGGCTCGCTCGCAGTCGATGGGGTTTTTGACTTCAACAAGAACACCGGTGTGGCCTACACGGCTGGGACCATCCTGTATTGGGACGACACCGCCAACGTCGTAACCACCACCTCCGCAGGGAACAAGTCGATCGGAAAGGTGGTTCGCGCTGCGGCATCCGCAGATACCACGGTCCGGATGCGACTGAGTCAGTAACCCCGCATCAGATTTGCATTTCCAATTTTGAAACCCATTCATTCGCAGGAATCACTATGAAAACCAAGTGTTTGTCGCTGGTAGCTCTGGTGGCTGTTTGCATCGCCACCGTTACATTCGCCCAAGAAACGATCTGCATCGATGGCAAGTGCCAGGCTGGGCAAGTCCAGAGCACGATCTACATTGATCCACTTCGAGAGGAACTCACCCTTGTAGACCAGGAACCAAGGGCAACAGCCGTTGGAATCGCTGGCGATCGTTTCGATCAGGTAGTCCGAGCCACGGTTCGCGTGACCGTCAGTGGTGTTTGCGGGAGCGGCACGGTTGTCGGTCGCACCCCTGAGGGGAACGCGATTGTGCTTACCAACGCCCATGTGGCCGGTACCACGCGTGGCCGAACCGTCAACGTCGAACGCTGGAATACCAACGGCTCTAGCGAGAAAGGAACCGGGACGATCATCGCTTCCGGTTACGGTCGAGGCACCAGCGTCGACTTCGCCTTGCTCAAGTGCAGTCCAGCATTTGCCAAAGACGTCGATCCGATCCCCCTGGCCGATCGCTACCCTAGCAACCAATCGTCGGTGACAACCTTCGGTTGCCCGCGATGCGAATGGCCAAGCTTGCAAGTTCTTCGGCTTAATCGCAAGGAGGGTCAAATCCTCTCATGGAAACCGGAAGCAATCGGAGGACGCAGTGGTTCGAGCCTGATCGATTACACGG
>CAIJIZ010000758.1 GCA_903820735.1 uncultured Pirellula sp. | reverse complement strand
TGAGAAATAGGAAATTTTGAAGAAAGCGATCACTCGCCTAGTGATCAGTACCGGCGTTAAGCTCAGGTGCCTTGGTCGTGTGCCCTTTTGTTTTTTAAATGCCTTCCTGCTTTTCGTAGGGCGGTATATCCCGGGGAATTTACCAATATGTTTCTTCAGGTAATTTTGCGGGTGGAGAATTGGGATCTCGCGTTTTCAGCAACGCGGTGCTCGTGCTCCTGATCGTTCGGCTACTCGAAGTCAAAGCCCTGAATCCATTAAGGTCCAAATGCTACTTTTCGAATACGAGTACCATTTCATTGAGAACGATTACGATAAAAACGCCACCATCCTGTATTCTTACCCACCATCATTCCTCAATAACCATGAATATTAAGGCAGCGGTTGGAACGGTGATCGTATTGTGCGAGGGGTTTTGATATGAAGTTTAGGGGGTGCAAACCCATGTTGAGAACTTGGGATATACCCGGTACCCTTGCTTTCTACACACAGGTGCTCGGGTTCCGCTGTGATGCGTATGAAGAGTCATGGGGCTGGGCGCAGGTATCGCGTGATGGCGTCACCTTGATGTTTTCGGGCCCCAATGAACATGAAGGGGATCGTCAGCCTGAATTTACAGGTTCGTTGTATATTGAAATCGATGACCCCGATGCGTTCTTCGGGTTGATAGCGGATCGTGCTAGGGTGTGTTATCCGATTGAGAGTTTTGAGTTTGGGATGCGCGAGTTCGCGATCTACGACAACAACGGCTATCTGTTGCAGTTCGGCTGCGCGATCAAGGATGATATCGAACGGGAAATAAAGAGTTAGGATGCGTGCGGATCGAGCAGGTGATCGATTTTTGCAGCTAGGATGAAATCGTTTTCGCTTAAGCCGCCGATGGCATGGGTAGTCAGATCGATTTGCAGGTGGCGGTAACCGGTGAGGTGAAGATCTGGGTGGTGGGCTTCGGATTCTGCAAGCTCTGCGATTTGAACAACAGCCGTCATCATTTCAGCGAAATTTTTGAATTTGATCGATCTAGTTATCCATTTACCGTCCTTGCTGACGAGCCAATTTGGAGTCGAATTCGCCAAGGTTCGAGCTTGGTCTAGACTACATGCGAGTACACCCCCTTCGCATGGGAGGCATTTTTTTTGGCGGAGGTCTTGGGTGGAGTTGTTCATCGTTTTATCCAGAGGGATTGTTAAGGATCCGAAGTGTTCCGTGATTGATTGTGGGGTGGGGATGGGTGAGAATGCAAGGGTTGAGCTTAACGCTTTTGGGTTCTAATTCCATACGATTCACTTTTGGGAGTTTTGGTAGTTATGGCGCATTATTCCTCTCGTCGACGTTTTCTCAAGGATGTTTCGGTGGGTGCGGCTGGATTGGCTGCTGCGGGGAGTTTGGGAAACGCGTTCGCAGCCCCTGTTATTCATCGAAATGCAGAATCGCGTGTCGGAAGTGGAGACTATCAGTATCGAGTCAATCACCAGTTTCTGCAGTTGCCTTCGGAGTATACCTGGCAGACAACCCACAACGTTGCAGTGGATTCTATGAATCGCATTTATGTGATTCATGAGGGGCGCGAGGATTTGAAGGATCACCCATCGATTTTTGTATTTGACGATCAGGGGAAGTTCATCAAGGCCTTTGGTAGTCAGTATCAGGGGGGAGGTCACGGGATTGAAGTCCGTAAAGAAGGAGGTGATGAGTTTCTTTATGTGGCAGCGTACCAGCAGGTCAAAGCGTTTGTGAAGTTGACGCTCGATGGTAAGGAGATTTGGACCAAGAAGGCGCCGAAGGAGTCGAAGGTGTACAACGAGGAAGAGTACACAGCGCCGAAGAAAGTCTGGGGGCGAGATCGTTTCATGCCGACCAATTTCGCTTTCTTGCCCAAGGGTGGGTTTCTGTTAGCGGACGGATACGGGGCGTTTCAAATTCACCGTTATGATGACAATGGGAATTGGGTCAATTCGTTTGGAGGGGCCGGCGAGGGTAAAGGGACTTTCAATACGCCGCATGGGCTTTGGATCGACGATCGAGATGCTGCGAATCCTAAAATTGTGGTGACCGATCGCGCCCACAACACGTTGCAGATCTTTGATTTAACTGGCAAATACATAGAGACCATCAGCGGGTTTGGATTGCCAGCGAATATCGACTCGATGGGTGACTTGCTGTTGGTACCCGAGTTGGGTGCGCGGGTATCTCTTTTGGATCGTCAGTACAAGGTGCTCGCGCATTTAGGAAGCGATGTTGAGCGAGTTCAGCAGACCAAGGGTGTGCGTGAGGACGAGAAGTTGTGGCTTGATGGAAAGTTTGTCCATCCGCATGACGCTTGTTTCGATCGCAATGGAGATATCTTGGTCGCCGAATGGGTTCGGACAGGACGGGTAACGAAATTGGAACGGGTGCGATAATACGTACACCGACGTGTCAACGCCTCGCATTGTTTTTGATATCAGGGATACGAGCTAATGGAAAAGAATGTGCGTGTTCCTGTACCTCAGTGGTCAAGTTCTTGGCTTGAGCAAAACCGATTCTACGTCGACATCGGACTGCATGTTCTTCTGTTAGCAGCGGCTTTGATGCCGTTTTGGGTCCTGTATCTCAAGCGGAAATCGCCGGTCGGATGGAGTGATTTCGGGTTGCTCTTAGGGCTTGGAGGCATGTTGCTCTACGGGCTCGAACAGTTGAAATTCATACTGCCCGAGTACACCCTTGTCTTTGTTCGAGGGTATATGGCGTTGAGTTTTGCTGTCTTAGCAATCTCCACTGTGATGGTTGCTTTTAGAATAAAGAAACGCAGTAAGGGGGCTTACGCTTTTCGAGTACTCGGCACGCTTGGGCTCTTAGGTCTGTTGATTGGATTGTGTTTGCCCGCGGTTCCTTCAGCAAGGGAAGCAGCCAAGCGGATGTTTTGTGCGGGGTCGATGCGGCGATTAGCGATGTTGTTGATAGATTCAAAAAGTGAAGGATCGGATCTGCTTCGGGATGATGGGAATCGAGATCTCCTTGATTCGGGCGGGATGGAGGTAAGTTGGCGGGTGATGGTCTTACCAGGACTCGAGCATGGAGATCTGTATCGACGATACGATGCGAAACAGGCTTGGGATAGCGAACTGAATTGGGCGTTGGCCAAAGAGCAAGTGCCCGAGTTGATGTGTCCTAGTGAACCGAAGTTGGTGAGTCCAGAGGGTGGTCGTTTTACTTCGTATGCTATGTTACGAAATTCGAATCGCGATCAGAATAATCCGAGGCTTGTCCCATCGAAATGGAGAACAGGAAACGATGCGAATAAGCTCTTATTAGTGGAGTCTTGTGGAGCGAATATTCTTTGGACGGAGCCTCGCGATGTGGATCTTGATACGGCGCAGTGGGTTGTTTCGTCAACACAACGAGGAGAGGGGGCTGTGCCATGGAAATCTAAGTCCATCGCAGCCTCTTATCATCGAAACGGTGCGCAAGCGGTTATGGGGGATGGCACTGTTCGCTTCCTGTCTAGTTCGCTCGATCCCTTGGTGGTGGAGTACATGATTCGAGGCCAGTCTTTTGATTATTCCAAAGAAGACTAATCAGAATCAAGCATGGAAGGGAACCGAGGATCGCTAAGAACAGCGCAAGGGCCGCTTCACGGTTTTTCGTTCCGTAGTGCAACAGATCGAACATGCGCATGGCGATGGTCGTTACTCCAGGTGGCTGGACTAGCAGATAGCTTGAGAGTTCACCGAAGGCAACGGTAAATGCGACCGTCCAAGTTGCGAGTGTAGGCCAAAGCATCCAGCGAGTGGCGATCCAGAGTTTCCATCGATAGGTAAGTAGGGATTCGATAGCCAGCAGTTCCTTGTATTTTCTTTGGTATTGGGCCCATGCCAACCAAAGGGATCCGAAAGCGATCGGGAGGGTGCGGAATTGTAGCGCGAGGATGGGAGGAAGCAGTGTTTGGTCGTAAAGCCAGCTCAAGGATTCGGGGAGACCACCGAGCATGAGCTTGCTAACCGCGAGGTTGATCAGAGGGCCAGGCAAGGCGATCATGCAACCAAGGGTTCCGAAGATACAAGGTAGGAGCGACGGATATTTGCTGATGCCAATAAGAGCAATGGCAAGGAGTAGGCTTAACACAGCGGTCCAGCTGCAGAGTTGCAAGCTCCATTGAAATTCTTCATTGAAGTCGCGGATGTGCCATAAGGAATTTAATGTTTCTTCCATAGACCATGCTCGAATTGGTTTGTTGTCATCGAGGGTCGTAGACCATCCGAGTCGCGAAAGAAGGTTGCACCAGGGAAGGATCGAAACGAGGCAGATGATCAACCATGAAATCAGGCTCCAGGTGCGATAACTTGATTTGCTCAACTGAAGTCCCCTACCCTGCTCGATGGATCTCTGAGGATTGGGCAGGAGTGCGAATCGGTAAGCGAGGATCGCTAGGGCAAGTCCGCAAAATAGCGAGATGGCAACAGAAACAGCGATCGGAGCGCTGCGAAGCCGACCGAATTGGACTTGTTGGTAGATGCTCTCGCAGAGCGTGGGAACTTGGAACAAGTTCG
>CAIJIZ010000757.1 GCA_903820735.1 uncultured Pirellula sp. | reverse complement strand
GACACCACGCTACGCCGCAACAATAACTCCCTGTCCCCGCCCTCCCTTTGCTTCTTCGCGTCTTTGCGTGAGACAGGTTTACCCCTGACCAAAGATAGATGGCCCTGACGTTCTTTCTACAACAATTTAGTTACACCCATCTGGAGTCGAACCAGAAACCTTCGGTTCCGTAGATAGCTCGAACACTTCAGAGACAAAATTTCCCACCTCACGACATCAAGTGTCAGGATGGGTCTAGAGACGGTCGGTACTTTACCAATCTAAGATCCGCGCGTTCGACATATCCTGCCACCGTCGCCATAGCGTGGCAACCATCAGACTTTGGGCGAGTCTTGCTGTTTCCAAACGAGATTACTTCTCCTAACTGACAGGGTCGGATGTTAGACATCATCAAATCCTCCAAGCTCAGCCTCGATCTGATCAATACTCGGCAGTGACGACCGCAACTGCTCAGGAAGGCTTGCCGTGATCTGGTACTCGCTAACGCCAATCGGCTTATTCACGTCGCGAAGCGAGTATTCGACCGTAATGTCGCTCTTGGATTTGCAGATGAGAATGCCGAGCGTCGGACCATCGACGGGCGTACGTACTTGGCTGTCGACAGCGGAAACATAAAAGGTCAACTTGCCTGCGTGCTCGGGCTTGAACTTCTCGACTTTCAGCTCGACTACCACATAGCAATGCAGCCGCAGATGGTAGAACAGCAGGTCGATGTAGTAATCTTCTTCGTCCACCACGATGTGGTATTGTCTTCCTACGAAGGCGAAGCCTGCACCAAGCTCCATGAGGAATTTGGCAAGGTGGTCGGTCAGGCCGGCCTCTAGTTCGCGTTCGCTATGACGTTCGGTGAGTGTCAGGAAATCGAAGTTATATGGATCGCGAAGTAACTGCTTGGCCAGATCACTTTCGGGCATTGGCAGGGTGGCTGCGAAGTTGTTGATGGCTTGGCCTTCACGCAGATGTAGGCCGCTTTCAATTTGGTGCGTCAATACGGCTCGCGACCAGTTGTGTTCGATCGTCTTTTGAACGTAGAACAGGGCGTCAAGCGGGTCGCTTAGCTTCTCAAGAAGGACTGAATTGTGCCCCCATGGAATCTTTACGAGTAGTGATCGAATGGTCGGACTGGAGGGCTTCAGACCTTGCTCTGTGGTATTGGCCACAAGCTGTGGCCAAATTGCGGTGTCGATCTCCCAGAAGCTTCGCCACTGGCGAATTCGCCGTAGGTTTCGGTATGAAAACCCCTTGATGTCAGGGAATTCGGCAAGTAAATCGCGGCTCATCTGTTCAAGAAACCCATCGCCCCATTTGGCCGATTGCTGCTTCTCGATAATCTGTTCGCCGAGGTACCAGTAGAGTTCCAATAGCTCGCGATTAACAGCGATTGCCGCTTTGATCTGCGATGACTGAATCCGCGCCTTAACGGACACGATCCATTGGCGATAGTCGTTGCTGCGTAACAAGTCGCTCATAGGTCCACCTTGATCTTGGCGCTTCGAGTGGCGCAGGAGTTGGCTCGCCAAATAGCTGGCCCAGTTTGATCCTCAAGCCTAGGAATTTAGGACTTGGTTTCTTCGTTGGTTGTCGGAGTAGGATAGGTTCTTGTCACTGGTGGACGCGGCGTTGGATTGCTGGGTCTGGAGCTTGCCTCCAGCACGCCGACTTTCCAATCGGGCAATTTCGAGACCAGCTCGCTACTCTTTGCCAAAAACTGCAAAACCTTTGTGTCAGCGGTCAATTTGACCATCTTCTTTTCCATGACTTTCAACTCCTGGTGATGGGATTTTTTGATTGAATAGTTTTGCTGCTTCCAGTTCAAGGTCAATGAAGGTGAACGTGGTTTATACCAAAACGTAACCATCGATAGAAGCTACCACGCTGTTGAGACGATTGACGATCGTTTGCCAGCATTTATGACATTGCCATTTGCTACTATTGCAAAGTCGGCCTCCCAAAAGCTAAATCAACAAGTCGCTCGAACTGGCGATTCTCAAGGGAAGGTCCCCCACGATGACATCGTGAACCCCCAAGAGGAAAGCACGCCCCTTTACTGGCTGTCCATCGACATAGGTTCCCATTGTGCTTTCCAAATCGTACAGCCAAACCTCCTGGTTCAAGTTCACGATCGCACAATGTCGCCTACTAACACTTCGCATCTGACTTCGAAGATCGTTGCTATCCTGGCGTCCGATGCTGAAGATTGGCGATGATGTCTCCACTCGCTTCGACTCCTCACCAACCCAAGATATTGCAATTGAGTTTTCTCGCGTTCCTTTTTGACTGGACGGGGCTGAATACTCTTGAAAGAGCATTTTTGGCTTCATATCCGCCACGATTTCTCTCGCAATTTCGGTGTTGTATCGAATAAAAGGTGACGAAGCACTTTCCTTTCGATATGACTCGATCACCGTCTCTCTATCTTGATTTTGGGCGAGCAATTCGAAAAGAAACCGATTGCTGCCAAAGCACTGCACTTTTTGTGCATGCGCCTGTATTTTATTGAGTAGATCTAAGCCAGCGTCGTAACGGTCTTTCAGATAGAAGCACTTAAGGAGCAGATTGTAGGTCTCCATGTCGTCAGGAACATACCTCAGGTGTTCCGTAAACAAAGAGATCGCATGGGATACCCATCCTGATTCGAGTTTGAGCCAACCTAATTCCTTCTGGACTTGAGCCCGTTTATCGATATGCAGAGCTTGTTCGAAGTACTTTCGAGCCTCGACCATATTATGGACGCGTAGCTCGGCTCTACCTGCAGCGACGTTCGCCGATACACTTAGCGCCGAAATTCCCACCGACTGCTTCGCAAGCCTTCGGGCTGTGCTCCATTTTTTCTTCGCTAGGGCTTTCTGGCTGCGGTCGGCAACCTGATGGGCTTGAAACTGGGACAGGTCGAATACGTCGGGTACATGCTTTAATCGAATCGCATTGGCAAATTCGGCAGCAGTCTGAAATCGCAACTCCCTGATTGGATGCGTCGCCTTCGAGAGCACTTCCCTGGCCCATGGCTGTTCGATTTCGTCGACAAAGCTTTGTTCAGCCCCAGATAACAATGCATCCTTTTTGGACACCCCAATAAATGGGTGCCTACCGAGCAAGAGTTCGATGAGAGTGATTCCCAACGCATAAATATCTGGGCGTGGATCTTCGGGTATCACCTCAGTGCCATCAAGCATTTCCGGAGCAGAATAAATGGTTGTCCCACCGAGAGTATTTGCGATGCCAAAGTCACCGAGCTTGAGCGTTCCATCTTCGGTCAAAAAGATATTCGAGGGCTTTATGTCATGGTGGATAACGCGGGCATTATGAATCGCGGATAATGCTTCGCAAAGCGTCAGTCCCCAATTGAACACTTGAGACAGCGGAACAGGCTCTCCAGGATTAATCGCATCGTACAAGTTTCCGCGCGCACAATACTCGGAAACCATGCAGAGTTGATCACCGATTTCGAAGTAATGGTAGAAACTGACTATGTTCGGATGGACAACCTTCGAAAGCATCTGCATCTCATGAATGATTTCCTCGTTCAACTCACTTGAAGGTTGCCTGATCCGTTTGATTGCGACTTTTCGCCCTGGGATTTGGATGTCCCCAGCGAGAATAACGTCGCCAAAACCACCATGTCCCAGACGAGTGATATATCTGTACTGATCATTGAGATGCGTTTCGTCCTCGTGATTGTCCGACATTCGATTGAATCCCAAAAAAAGGGGGGGCCCACCTTGAGGATAGTGTCCTAGTCGATCGATTCTATAACACGAAAATCAAGGATCAAGCATGTCTCTCATCAACACTCTGACTTGAGGTGAACCGACCTGGCTACCGACGCGATTATTAGAAGTTGCAGGCTCGGTGGATACTAGCACCGGTGCAACCGAAGTCATGACCGATGCAGGCCGAGCTTACATCAAGCCCCTTGGAAATCGGCAAGGACCTCATGTTCTGGCCACCGATTGGGTCGGAACGCATCTGGCCAAGTGGTTTGGGCTGAGTACATTCGACATCGCAATCTTGCAACTCGACGCCGATGATGATTTTGATCTCCCGAGAGGTGCGAAAGCGAAACCTGGACCGGCGTTCGCATCCAGGGCCCTACCCGGTGCACCCTGGGGTAAGTCGGGGCTTCAATTGGATGTCATCGTCAATCCAGAGGACATCACTCGCCTAATCATTTTCGACACCTGGACATTGAACTGCGATCGGCATCACCATGACCTCAAGGATCGAAAACCGAACCCCGATAACGTTTTTCTATCCAGTGAAGGTGTCGATCCTGGAAAACGCCGATTGATCGCAATGGATCATGGGCTTTGCTTTATTCGTTCTGGAGAAGACCTGACCGCAAAGCTAGCACATATCGAAAAAGTCAAGGACGAACACGTTTACGGACTGTTTCCTGAATTTCGTGGACGACTGCGACAGAATACAATCAATGCATGCTGTATACGATTGAGAGAAATGAACGAAGAAATAGCCACATCGATTGTCGGTACCGTTCCTCGCGAGTGGGACGTGTCCCCCGAAGTGCGCCGGCCATGGAGCGATTTGATCCATCGTCGGGCTCACTTTGTGGCCGATAACATTGAAACTTGGATTGAGAAAGCTGCACCCTGGTTCGGTGCGGAAAGAGAATAGGAATAGCTATGGCCAAAGGCTTTTACAGTTTGGTGCAGTATTGCCCCAATAGATTTCGGGCAGAAGCCGTCAACATCGGTTTGGTACTATTGTGCGTCGAGCCTCATGCAGTCCGGGTGCGCATGACGGATCGATTTGACCGTGTGCGCAAGTTGTTTGCGATGGAGAAGTCCGAAATGAAGGACATCAAATTTTCTTCGGACAGTTTACGGAGTCGCATCGAATCCAGCGTTGATCAATTCGTTTCAGCAGGCGACCTTCTGTCGTTCGCTGCCGCTCGCGCCAACGACATTCGCATGACGGAACCTAGGCTTGCAAAATTGACCGATATCGACCAAGACTTCGATCGACTCTACGCCGATCTTGTGGATGCGGAGAACTCCTCAGCCCTTCGAACAAAGGAATCGCCAACGCTTTTGCCCCCCGAGTTGAACGACGTTTTCTATCGACTTCAGCTAGAGTTCAAGATCTGGGATCCGAAACCAATCACCGTGCCAATTCTACGTCGCAAACTGGATGTCCCTTATGCATTTCAAAATGGGACTGTGAATTTGGTAAAGCCCCAAGTTTTTGCCGGCAATAGGCGTGCAGAATCGAATGCAAACAGCCTAGCTGTGATAGGTAATCTCTTTCAAAAGCACGAAGTTGGCGGGGAGAGATACAAGTTGATCGTTGTATCAACGGTTGAAGATGACAAGCAAAAGAAGGAGATTGACCTGCACATAGAGCCGCTCTTCAATGAGTACGGAGTTCGACTCGTTCGTCCGAGCAATGTTGCTGAATTCGCCGCTGAAGTAGAACGGACCGCACATTAACCCATGACTGACGCTAACCAAAAACAACTTGGCAACACCCTCTGGAAAATCGCAGATGATCTTCGTGGAGCCATGAACGCGGACGACTTCCGGGATTACATGCTCTCGTTCCTCTTCCTTCGCTACCTGTCCGATAACTACGAGACCGCAGCTAAGAAGGAACTTGGTCGCGATTACCCCACGGTCGGCGAGGATGCTCGGCAAGTCCCCCTCGCACTCTGGTACACAGACAATCCCAACGACGTATCCGAGTTCGAAAAGCAGATGCGGCGCAAGGTGCATTACGTCATCAAACCCCAGCACCTCTGGAGCAGCATCGCCAACATGGCTCGCACCCAGAGCAGCGATCTGCTCAGCACCTTGCAAGACGGCTTCAAATACATCGAAAACGAATCGTTCGAAAGCACTTTCCAAGGCCTCTTCTCGGAGATCAACCTCGGCTCAGATAAACTTGGCCGTACCTACTCCGATCGAAACGCAAAGCTCTGTACCATCATTCAGCGGATCGCCGAAGGCCTTTCCGAATTCTCGACCGATGTCGACGCGTTGGGGGATGCTTACGAGCACCTCATCGGCCAATTCGCCGCTGGCTCAGGCAAGAAAGCTGGTGAGTTCTACACGCCTCAGCAACTCTCTGACATCCTCTCGGCGATCGTGACACTCGATAGCCAAGAGCCCAACACTGGCCCGAAGAAAAGGCTGGAGAGCGTCATGGACTTTGCCTGTGGCTCCGGTTCATTGCTTCTGAATGTCCGAAAAAGAATGAAGGAGAACGCGGGGACTATCGGCAAGATCTTTGGCCAGGAGAAGAACATCACCACCTACAACTTGGCCCGCATGAACATGTTGTTGCATGGTGTAAAAGACTCCGAGTTCGAGATTTTTCACGGCGATACCCTGCTCAACGAGTGGGATAAAATGTGCGAACTGAACCCGGCCAAGAAACCGTCGTTCGACGCGATCGTCGCCAATCCACCGTTTAGTTATCGCTGGGAACCCAACGAGAGCATGGCCGACGACGTGCGGTTCAAAAACCACGGTCTTGCCCCCAAGTCCGCTGCTGACTTCGCCTTCTTGCTCCATGGTTTTCACTTCCTCAAAGACGAAGGGGTCATGGCCATCATTCTCCCCCACGGCGTACTTTTTCGGGGTGGTGCGGAGGAGCGTATTCGGACCAAACTTCTCAAGGACGGCCACATTGACACTGTGGTAGGGCTACCCGCAAACCTTTTCTATTCGACAGGAATCCCCGTTTGCATCTTGGTACTCAAGCGATGCAAGAAGCCCAACGATGTCATGTTTATCAATGCTTCCGAGCATTTCGAGAAGGGGAAGAAGCAGAACCGACTGACCGCTGAGCACATCACCAAGATTGTCGATGCTTACCGCAACCGCACCGAAGAGGAACGCTATTCCCGACGTGTCGACATTGCGGAGATTGAGAAGAACGATTTCAATCTCAACATAAGTCGCTACATCAGCACGTCGGTAGGTGAGGAAGAGATCGATTTGTCAGTCACGCATAGGGAGTTATTACAGATCGATGCAGCGGTCAATGCGGCGACAGCCAAGCACAATGCATTCTTGAAGGAGCTCGGCCTTCCGCCGCTGCCTTGAGGTTCGTAGATCAATTGGAGGATAGTCTCCGCAACTCGAGCAGCGCGAACGGTGCTGTCATTGCAGCAATCATGTGCAAATCGTTTAACATTCAGCCGCACGCGTGCCTGCATAAGACCGTTTCCCCAAACGGAACATGCCCACGCCTGCGTCGCTCAAGACGCTAAGACGCCAAGAAAACAGCAACGCAACCTGATATTCTCAAATCCTAGATCTACTATTCCGACCATCCCCCTGCCCTCCCTTTACGTCTTCGCGTCTTTGCGTGAGACGGGTTTACCCCTGACCAAAGATGGATGGCCCCCTAGGAACCATCATGCAAATCGAAGCACCCAATAAAAAAAGGGCCCTGATGGCCCTAACGTTCTTCCAATACTAATTTGAGTACACCCATCTGGAGTCGAACCAGAAACCTTCGGTTCCGTAGACCGATGCTCTATCCAATTGAGCTATGGGTGCAAACTACCTGTGGCAAACTTATCGGCTACGATCGCCGAAATCTCGCTCCAAGTTCCCCAATTCTAGCCCAGTTTCCTTACTCTTTAAAGCCCTTTCACCCACCCCCCGAAGAAATTCAACTAATCATCCCAACCCGCACGCTCTACTTCCGCCCCCCCCTCGCGCAATTCGTCCCATCCCACCGCCGTCACTCCCGGCGTGTACCCATACTGCTCAATCCATGCCTCGCGATTCCTCGCTTCAAAACCCCAACGAAGCAATTCTTCTCGCCTCGCAAAATCCGATACCAAAACCCGCTTGGGTATCTCCCCCAATACCTCTCCGTCGCGTACCACTAACTTCCCTCGCCGAAATACCATCTTCGGCTCCGCAAACATCTGCTCTCTGTTCTCCCCCTCCCGATACACAACCAAATCCGCAACAGCCCCCTCCATCAAATGACCCCGCCCCCGCAACCCTAACGCCCTCGCCGGACCTAACCGGGTCATCGCGGCTACCTCATCCAACCGATACTCCCGCTTCAAACTCCCCAACGCACTGACCCGCTTCACCTCGGGATGCAACCTATCAAAAATACTCATCCGAAAATCGTAATCCATCAACAACCTTATCAAATGCGGATAACCAGTAAACGGACCACCATTCGGATGATCCGTCGTGAGAAATATCCTACTCGCATCAAGCACCCGCAGAAACAACTCTAATCCAATCGACCACTGCAATCCATGCACATACTGACTCTCGCGGTAACGGAACGGCAACGCCCCACAACCAGCTTGACACTCTAAGTCTTGAAAGATCCCCTGCGAAGGTTTGGCTAACTTGCGGTTCGCAAACTGATGCATCGTGTCCGCCGACAAAGTGATGGTCTGCCCAAACAACACTTGCCCTACATCCAACGTGATCTGACTCGATCGATTCACCCGCTCGGCTAACCGCTCCGCCGCCGAACTGAAACCATACGGCCCCTGCGTTCCATAACAATGATACTGAGCATGCGTGATGTGAATGCGACGACCTTCTACTGCATCTAACGTGGCTAATGTCGATTCAATGTTGCCCGGCACACCTAAATTGCTGCAATGCACATGCAACGGATGCGCCAACCCCAACTCTTCCGCCGAACGAGACAGCGTCCGCAAGATGTCTCGCGGTGTCAAAGGCCACTGCGGATGATACTCGTCAACATCAAGCTTCCTCTGATTGAACTTGAATGCATCAATCCCTCCCGCATTGACGACCTTGATCGCTAACGCCGAACTCGAAGCTACCATCCATCCGACATAGTCGTTGATCTGCTCTTGCGGCGCTCCTTGCGCTATCATCCGCAACAACATCCGATCGTTCCCCAAAACGACATACCCTCCGGTGTCTAACCCCGGCGTGTCTTGCATCTCGGCATGCGACTGCCTCGCATTCGCGGGTAACATCGCTGGCTCAATGCACGTGGTATACCCCATCTGCAAATACCGCCGACCGGTCTCCCAAGTCCCCGGCACCGGTGCACTCAGCGGCCCTGTCCAAGGCTTATCGCCCTCCCCTCGCCTACCCTTCTCTAACTCCTGATGCGGCTTGGCCCACAACATCCGCGCTAAATTGACTTTGCCACCCCCTATGTGCGTGTGCAAATCAATCCCACCCGCCATCACGACATGACCAGCCAAATCATACTCGGCATCTACCCGACCCCCAGCTTGATCTCCCTTGCGCGAGACCACATCCCCAACAATCCAAAGTGTGGTTGGTCGCGCCGAAGTACTGATCCCATCGACCAACCGCACATTCTTCAATAACGTGATCATCGCGCCACCAACCTCTCAAGGCAATCGGTAAGCGACACACCCGCACCCCCCGCTACCAAACCCGCTGTCTCGGGCTGAACCCTCGCTAAGACGGTCTGATCCCCACGAAACATACTCCCTGCATACTCTACCCCGACGACTCCCGCCGGAATCCATCGCAACCATTCACTCGATGAATCCACTCCCTGATGACAAGCTACCAACCCACTCGAACCTACCGCAATGGTCCGTACCCCGGACCGCTCAAGCTCCACAGGCAAATCCCCACCTGTCTCATCAATCCACAACACCAACGATCCACTGCGGCAGTTCCGCTCTAACCATCGCCTCGCTGAATATTCTCCAGGTCGGTAGCTCGCAACATCGGTACCAAAACTAACCCGCCCAGGATACCCAGTCGTCCATGTACACACTTGATGAAACGTCGATCCGAAATCATTCCACACCAACGCCCCTATCCGATCGGTTTCATTCCGCTTGAGTATCCATCGCATCATCTCTCCAATCCACAAATCCCGATGGGAAACCAACAAGTCCTTAGGACTCCATACAACAGTCGTGTACGTCGCTTCCAATAACAACCGACTCACCTCGCTCGTCGCTCCCAGCAACTCCCCTTCCCGCATCGCAAGACTCAACATCCGAGGTAGCGTGTCCAACTGCGTCGAAATCGCTGTCACGCTAAAGCCAGCTTGCTCCCACCTTGCAATCCCGGGATCACCCCACGCACCCAAGAGCAACACACTCGCAGATCGAACTCGCTCGCCGCTGTGCAATTCTTCAACAACCTGTGAGCCGTCAATACACTGTGAGCCGTCAACAACCTGTGAATCTTTAATCCGTGACTTAGAGAGTGATTCGGGTAAGCCCGGTGCGGACTCCAACAGCGAATCATCACCAATCACAATCAACAAATCGCTCCGGTCGCGGGCTTCGGCAAGCGATGTCATGTACGCCCCATGCGTCTGAATCGCTGTGAAGGTATCAAAGGCCACATCGCTATCCCAGCGATCAACCGTCCCGCGAAGCGACCGGGCTATCTCTACCACCCGCCGCGAAACCTCCACACTGTGGAT
>CAIJIZ010000756.1 GCA_903820735.1 uncultured Pirellula sp. | reverse complement strand
GGGGGGAATTGGAGAGTTGGAAGTGGGCGAATGGGTCGGCGACGTAACTGAATTGCATCGCGATCCGGCAAATGCAAACGCAATGTTTCAAGTCGCTTCTCAGTTCAATCTGCTTGAGATGGTTGGCCCTGAGGTCACTCCGGAGCGAGGTGTTGGACGATATGAGAACGATCGAACACAAGGGCCAGCCTGTGCGATCGCTTGCGGTGCCGGTACCATTTATCGCAATTACTTCGTTCCCGTTGGCGGCCAGATAGGCCAATCGGCACAGTGTCAAGTCGATTGCTTGGCCGATCTTGGCGAGGCCTTGGGAAATGAGGATGGTAAGCTCTGGAAGATGTCGAACGGATATGCACTTCCGTCGGCACGCGGACTTGATGCAGTCGTCAAAACGCTCGGTGGTCTCTCCGAGGCTGCGTTGGATCTGATGCGAGAGAAGTTGAGAATAGGTGTCCATTGGGATACACAAGTGACTTTGGCGGATACAAAACACTGCGTCAATCAAGTTTACGGATCGGCATTGCCTATAGGTTACAGCAGCCTATCGGCTTCGAAGTGGGAGATTTTCGCGAGGCTGGTCCTCGATGCCTCTTATGAAGCGACCTTTGCGGCCGCAGCGTTGAACCTAGCGCGTGGTGGAAACCCAAATCTGTATTTGACAACCATTGGTGGAGGAGTCTTTGGGAATCCACACGAGTGGATATTCGGAGCGATTTCTAGGGCATGTAAGCTATTCAGGGATGTGCCTTTAAAGGTTACGATCGTAAGCTACGGGCATTCAAGCCTGCACGCTCAGCATTTGATTCGTTCCTGGAGTTCTTAGAACGGTTCGATCGTAATACTTACCAAAGCTTCATTGGATAGCAAACCTGCAAAGTCGCGGATTTGATAGGTGAAGCTGTCGGTAGTCGACGTCCCGCCACCGTGTGTATAGCGAATCGTCCCGTCCCCGATCACACTTACTGTGCCGTTCGTCGGTGGCGTCTTGATCACGATTGACCCAAGGTTCAATCCGCCGTCCGGATCGTTGTCGTTAGCGGCAAGGTCGATCACGATTTGTCCGCCGGGAGTGGACATCGTCGCGCTATCTGGATTAGCGACCGGTGGCTGATTGATCAATTCGATACTTAATGAAACGGTTGCTTCATTGCTCAGTGCTCCGGATTTGTCTTTGATTCGGTAAGTGAAACTATCTTGCACCGATTCCGAACCGTCATGCACATAGGTTACTGTTCCATCGTTGTGGATGGTCAAAGTACCTCGAACTGGAGCCGTACCAATCACGATTCCAGACAGATCCAATCCGTCGTCAACGTCGAAATCGTTGGCCGCTAAATCGATGATGGCTTGGATGTTCGAAGCGATTGATTTTGAATCGTTGACTGCGACGGGTGGTTCGTTAACGGGAACGACGCCAAGGGATACAGTGGTTATTGCCGAGGTTAATCCGGTGGTGTCATTAACGCGATAAGTAAAGCTGTCTGCTGTGGTTTCCGAGCCGTTGTGAATGTACTGGATAACACCGCTTGAGTTGACAGTTGCGGTTCCATTGGTGGGTGGAGTCACGACCGTGACGCTTGCTGAGTTGATCGGATTATCCCGTGCGGTGTCATTCGCAAGGACGGTGATGTTCACGGTACCCCCTTCGTCAACTGTTGCGGAATCAGGAGACGTTAGTGGTGGCAATGCTGTTCTCTCGATTGTCAGCTGGACGGTCGCGATGTTCGATGGAGCACCAGCAAGGTCGCGGATGCGATAGGTAAAACTATCTTGCAAATTGGTTGAGCCGTTATGGTCGTACGTAACTGTACCGTTGGTGTTAACGCTCAAAGTTCCTTGGCTCGGCTGAGAGACAATCTCGATGCTTGCGAGATCGAGTCCGTCATCGGAATCGCTGTCGTTTGTCGCAAGGTTGATCGTCTTTGGGGTGCCGGATTGAACTATAGCCGAATCATTTTGGGCGACAGGTGGATCGTTGCTAGGGGTAATCGAAATCGACACGGTCGCCAAACCGGACGGGCTTCCCGAAACATCGCTAACGCGGTAGGTGAAACTATCGACCGTCGTATTTGAGCCGTCATGGGTATAGATTACCACGCCACCGACTCCCAAAGAGGCAGTGCCGTTAGTCGGTGTGTTGACGATAATCACACTTGCGGTATCGATCGCATTGTCTGGATCGGTGTCGTTTGCAAGGACTGAGATGTTGACTGTTCCGCCTTCTCCAACTGTAGCTTGGTCGTTGTTCGCGGTTGGGCCAACATTGGAACTCTGAATGTTAACCGATACGGTTGCAGTGTTCGACAATAAGGTGTTCGAGTCAGCGATGGTATAAGTGAATTGGTCGGCGGTGGAATTCGTGCCGTCGTGGCTGTAGCGAATTTGGCCGTCTCCCAAGAGTGTCAAAGTCCCGTAGACAGGTTGGGTTCGGATAACGATCGATTGTTTATTGAGAGTGCCGGAAGGGGCTGTGTCGTTTGCTGTTACATCGATGGTGGTGGTTCCAGCCTTCGCTACAACAAGTTGATCGTTTTGGGCATTTGGGGGAGTCTGGATGGTGATGGATACCGTAGCAATGTTCGATACGAGTCCTAAGGTGTCTTTGACGCGATAGGTAAACGAGTCACTCGTATTCGTGGCACCTGTGTGCGTATAAGTGACTACACCGTTGAGATTGTTGATCTGAAGCGTGCCGTGTTGAGGCTGGGAAACAATCGTTACGGAAGCGACGTCGATATTGCCATCGATGTCAGTGTCATTGCTGAGAATCGGGATGACGGCGATACCTTGGAACAAACCAACAGCGGTGTCGTTGTTTGCAACCGGTGCATCATTTACTGGAACGATGGTAATAGAAACCGTAGCTACGTTCGATACGACTCCATTCGTTCCTTTCACGGTGTAGCGGAATACATCGCTGGTGTTCTCGCCGCCGGTATGAGTGTACGAAACGGTGCCATTGGCATTTCGCACAATTGCTCCGTTAGTGGGCAAATCCACAAAGACAATAGACGCGGGATCCAAGCCGCCGATTGGAGGGATATCATTGGACAAGATCGAAAGGGTGACGCTTGCTCCTTCATTGACAGATCCAGCGTCGTTGACCGCCGTCGGGGCTTGAGGAACCGCTGCGCTGATGGTTACTTGAACACTCGCTGCAGCAGAGGTCAAACCATTGATGTCTTTGATAGTGTACGCAAAGGTATCCGTAGTGGTATTTGTGCCGTTGTGTTGATAGGTGACATTCCCGTTGGTTCCGACGGTGATGGTACCATTAGCAGGTTGCGAAGTGATCACGATCGAGTTCGGATTGATCGAAGCTGAACCGGCAACATCGTTTGACGAAAGATTTACGGTCGATGAACCGTTGTTGGCTACTGAGAAACTGTCGGCGGTCGCCGTCGGTGGGGTTGGAGCAGCCGTTACGGTGACTTGGACGCTGGCAGGCGTGGAGGTTAAACCGTTGATGTCTTTGATTGTGTAAGCGAAGGTATCGGAGGTGGTATTCGAACCGTTGTGTTGGTAAGTGATGTTCCCGTTGGTACCGACGGTGACGGTCCCGTTGGTGGGTTGTGTGGAGATGACGATCGAGCCAGCATTGATCGCTGCCGAGCCGGCTATATCGTTCGCGGCTAGGTTCACCGTCGTCGAAGCATTTCGGACAACCGAGAAGCTGTCGGCGGTCGCTGTCGGTGGAGTTGGAACTGCCGTTACGGTGACTTGGACGCTCGCAGGCGTGGAGGTTAAACCGTTGATATCTTTGATTGTGTAAGCGAAGGTATCGGAAGTGGTATTCGAACCGTTATGCTGGTAGGTGATGTTCCCGTTGGTGCCGACGGTGACGGTCCCGCTGGTGGGTTGTGTGGAGATAACGATCGAGCTTGGGCTTAATGCAGCAGTACCGGCGATATCGTTCGTGGATAGGTTGAACGTAGTTGAGCCACTTTTGGGAACGGAGAAACTATCGGCTGTTGCTGTTGGAGCTTTTGGGGTGGAGGTGACAGTAAGGCTCACGGTCGCGTCATTCGAGAACGCTCCGCGATTGTCTTTGACTTTGTAGCGGAATGTATCGCTACCGGCAGCCGTGCCTGTGTGTGTGTAAGTAACAACGCCGGTGGTCGCATTGACACTGAGAGTACCGGAGGTGGGTTGTGCGACGATTGTGACCGATGTTGCGTCGATGGTTCCATCGCTATCCGTGTCGTTCGCGAGAACACTGATTGGAATGTTGGAACCAACGACTACGGACGCGGAATCGTTGTTAGCGACGGGCGGGATATTTACGATTTCGCTCGGAGCGTTGGGATCGAGATTTAGATGAGTGCTTCGCACACCGTATCGGGTATTGGTTTCCGAAAAAGTATTTTTGCCGGTTCCACCATCGATGCAGCTACCATTTCCGAAGCGCAAGTTCGACAGGGTGATCGAGTCATCCCCTGCATCTCCACCGACCCCCGAACCGCGTCTTGAGCGGCTATTGGTAACTGAGATCGAATCGTTTCCAGCCCCACCGAGCACGTGGATACGCTGTGCGATGAGATTGGTCGCGCTCAGGGTGTCGTTCCCTGCACCTAGATCCATCCGAATCTCGTAGCGGCCCACAGCGTTGAGTCCGATCACCGATAGCTTATCGTCCCCACCTTTCATCTGCAGGTCGAAGCCTTTGCGAACTCGCAGCAAAGCAGGTTGATCCAACCCGTTGATCTTGGTGTTGTTCTGGCCGCTTACGCGGACTTGGTTACCCGAAACCCTCTCGACCTTAACATCGTTCGCAGAATCGTCCCCCCTTAGTACAAGATATCCGTTGTCGATAACTGCCGAGACATCTCCGGCGAGGGCAAATCGAGCATGCAGGTTCTCTACGATTAAATTTCGTAGATTTCGTAGGGTTCGGCGGGCGGATTTTCCTCGCCGAACGTCGCCGGTGGACTTAGAGGTATTTCTTGAGAGTTTGGTGCGGGCGAATCGAATGGAAGCAAAGAGGTTTTTCATGGTGTCTTTTCGAGCGAATTTTCGGGCGAGGCAGGTCGCGCAAAATACTTGATATGGATAGTTAAATGACCTGCTTAAGTCAGGTCGGCTCAATCGTTTTTGAGAGTGGTTTCACCCTACTGTAGTTCCCTGGTTCCCTAGGGGCAATTCGACTCACCGTCCTCCTACCCATCAGTCAGGTTGAACTTTTGCCGGTTGCGGAGGTTTCGAGGGTTGTACGCATTTTGCGTGAAAGATGTTCGATGTTTACCCCACGTCGCCGATTGCGATGGATTTACCGTGTTTCGCGACAACTTGTCGCAGTAGTTTTGCATGTTCCGGGCGAGTGAGAGTGGGGTCGTATTCTACGAGTTCGGCGGCCATTTCCTTGGCGATCATGACCACATCCTCGTCCCTGGCGAGGTCGGCGATGATGAATTCGGGCAAACCGGTTTGTTTGGTGCCGAGGATATCCCCCGGTCCACGTTTTCGCAGATCGATTTGAGAGAGTTCGAAACCATCGTGGATTTTGGCGAAGGATTCGAGTCGTTGGATCTCTTCGGATTGAGGATCAGAATCGGACGCGGTGGTGGTATTGGAGTTTGGTTTGTTCGCAGGATCGATTGTTTTTGATTGGGTGGGGAAGAGTCCGACGAAGCCTGGGTAGGAACCTCGCCCGACGCGTCCTCTGAGTTGGTGGAGTTGTGCGAGTCCTAGTCGATCCGCGTCGATGATGGTCATGACGGAGGTGTTTGGGACGTCGATTCCGACTTCGATGACGGTGGTGGCTACTAGGATATCAATTTCGCCGTTAGCAAATTGGTCGAGGATGGTTTGCTTGGATTCGCTTTCCATCTTGCCGTGGAGTAGTTCGACGCGAAGTTCTTTTAGCGGACCGGTTCGAAGGGTTTCGAACCACTGCACGGCACCTTGCGTCTCGGTTTCGTCGTTGGCATCGACGCGTGGAACGACGACGTAGGCTTGTCGTCCTGTTTGGATTTGTTTGATGACAAAGTTCCACCAGCGCTGGTGTTGGCTTGGTTGCACAACATAGGTTTTAACGACGGACTGGCCGGGGGGGCGTTGTTTTAGGGTGGAGACATCTAGGTCGCCGAAGAGAGTCAGGGCGAGTGTTCGGGGGATGGGTGTAGCGGTCATGACAAGGTAATGTGGTACGGTGCGCGCGGTTCTTAGGGTAGCGCGTTGTTCGACACCGAAGCGATGTTGTTCATCGATGACAATCACACCGAGTTTTGCGAATTCGACATGTTCGCTGAGCAAGGCTTGGGTGCCGACGACGATATCTACGGTGCCGATGGCGATTCGCTGTAGAATCTCTCGTTTTTGTGCTTGCGGAATGCTGCCGACGAGTAGTTCGATCATGACTCGGCTATCGGCGAGTTGTTGTTTTAGTTTTGTGGCATGTTGACGTGCAAGCAGTTCAGTTGGGGCCATCAGAGCGGCTTGATACTGATTGGCAACTGCTGACAGGAGTGCATACTGTGCGACGGCGGTTTTTCCAGTGCCGACATCTCCTTGGAGCAAGCGATTCATCGGTATGGTGCTTGCCATATCGAGTCGGATCGTTTCGATGACTTGTTTTTGGTCGTCGGTCAGATCAAAGGGAAATCGTTTGAGGATACGGGAGTGAATTAGTGCGTTGGTCGGGATGCTTGGAGCCGGTGCGGCGTGTCTGCAAGCGTAGCGATACATAGCCAGCGCGAGTTGCAAGACGAACAGTTCTTGGAAAATAAATCGGGCGCGAGCCACTTGGGCTTCTGGCATGTCCTTGGGTTGATGGATCCACAATAAAGCATCTTGGATGGTTGGAAGTAAATCCGCATCGAGTTTCATCAGCAGTGCGGCTTTGCTGCGCAAATCGCTAGGAAGCGCTTCTTCGATATCTAATGCTAATGGCAATATGGACTCGATAGCCCAGGAGACTTGTCGCTGCGAGAGACCTTCGGTCAATGGATAGACGGGGCGAGGGCGAGGAGGTGGTGGACTTTCGCCTGGTTCGAGAACTGTGACTTCGGGGTGCCGCATTTGGTAAGCCACTCCGCTTGAGCGGATCACACCTCGAGCGAGGAGTCGTTGGCCAATGGAGTGGTTTTCGCGTCGGAAGGGTTGGTTATACCAAACGCATCGAACATAACCTCCGCCGTCGACGGCGAGCAGAGCACCGACGCTTGAGCGTCCTTCCAAGCTGAAGCGGGAATCCATATCGACGATGGTGCCGACAACGGTGGCCAGTAGACCTTCTTTGAGCTCAAGGATGGACTGGCATTCAGAAGATTCTTGGTAGGTTCTTGGAAAATGGAAAAGCAGGTCGATCGCGCGTCGGATTCCAAGTCGTTCGAAGAGGTGAGCTCGCTGCATCCCGATGCTTGGTACGAGATGAACGGGTGAATGTAGATCAAAATTCGATGGAGAAGTCATGGGAATTACAACGAAAGCCTGCGGGTCATTTCGATAGCCGAATCTTGAAAATGTCTGGAAATCTGAGAGCTAAACGCTCGTTGGTTCGGAAAACCGGTATTAGGTGGAAGGTGAAAACCCTGCTATTCTAACGCTTCGCCCCTTTTCGTGGACGATTTGGTACGGTTGCCATGTTGCCTCATCCGTAGATAATAGCGTTTCCGAGTCGAAGGCTCTTGATTCAGAGGGCACTTTGCGAACGGTACGGGATACCAAATCGAAATACCACGGCAAAGTACGACCGGAACTAAACACGAAGAGTAAAGAACGGAGTAACAAACAGAGTGTACGTCGCAGCTTCCACAGGTTGTTTCCCAGAACTATCGTTTATCGAAGCGATCGAAGTTCTCGGGGATTTAGAGTTCACTACGGTCGAAATCGAACTCAATGATCGTACCGATCAAATACCTCCGCGACGCATTGTCGAGGAGTTCGACGAGATGTTGCGAATCGTCCGCGACACGCACAGGCTCGATATCTGCAGTTACAACGTCAAGATCGATGTGACGGGTGATGGATATTACGAGCGATTTGAAAAAATATGCGATCTTGCGAAAGCGACCAAAGTCGTCACGCTGACGGTCCCCAGCGCCGAGCATGGTAGCCCTTTCAATCAAGAAGTCGAACATCTTCAAAAGTTGGCTGAGATTGGGTATTCGCGAGGTGTCCGCATCGGCTTGAAGAGTCAGATCGGTTGTTTGAGTGAAGATCCCGATACGGTCAAGAACCTTTGTGACTACGTCCCGGGCGTAGGGCTGACGCTCGACCCTAGTCATTATCTGTGCAGTACCGGCAAAAACAAGAACTACGAGAAGTTGCTCAAGTACGTTTTTCACGTTCATTTGCGGGATTCGAAAAAAGACAAATTGCAAGTTCGGGTTGGCCAAGGAGAGATCGATTACAGTCGTTTGATCACACAACTCCAGAATGCCGGTTATCAGCAAGCACTGAGTATCGAGATGACTCCCGAGGCAGACTTGGATATGCGGCAAGAGTTGCGCAAACTTCGATTGCTTCTCGATAGCCTTCTATAGAAGTTCAGCCAAATCCATGGAAGTCATCATTACGGCGGTTGGGCCTGACAATGTTGGGCTGGCGGATCCTATCATTCATGACGTGACGAGTCGCGGCGCGAACATCGGAGAGATCCAGATGTACGACCATGACGAAGCTGCGGTTTTTGCGATGATGTGCCGTCTGCATATCGCCGCCGACCAGTTCGGCGGTTTGGCGGAAGCCATGGAACGCATCGCCGAACAAAAGGGGCTTGAGTTGCGTGTCTGGAGCCCAGAGACCAATGCATCGCGACCGCGTCTTGCGATCTGCGCAACGATCCTTGAACATACCCCTCGAGCGATCTTAGAAGCTGTCCGTACTCGAGCGCTCAATGCTGAGCCGGTGGTGTTGATTGGAAATCGGCGCAAGTGCGAGCAGCTCGCCCAGGAGTACGGCATTCCCTTCGAGTTCATTGGGCTAGAAGATGGATCGGCCGATGACGCGAAGATGGTTCGGTTGATCGACCAATACAAGGCAGATTACGTGATCTTGGCGCGCTACATGCGAGTTCTACCGCCGGATACTTGCTGGAAGTTCGCCGGGGGGCGGATCATCAATTTGCATCATGGGCTGCTGCCAAGCTTTCGAGGATTGCGGCCTTATCACGACGCGTATGCCGCAAGGATGCTAACCTTCGGCGCGACCTGTCACTTCATCGTTCCAGAATTGGATGCTGGGAATCAAACTATTCATCAAACGACCTTTAGTGTTCCACCCGGTACGAAGCTTGACGAAGTGATTCGCCAAGGTCAGCATACCAACGAACCGGCCTGCTTGGTCGAAGGCGTACGACGAGTCTGCGATCGAGAAGTACAACTTCATTTTCACCGTGTCATAGCTCGAAACCGCCAGTGATGGCACTCCTTTTTAAAGTCTTTTAAGATGCACTATTACAGAAGTTCTCGCCGTTTTCCTACGGTGTGTTTCCCTTTTTTTCTTCTGGTGATTGCATTTGGGCAATTGGGTTCCGTGGGGTTTGGGCAGGATTGGCCTGCGGACCGAGCACCGCAAGAACTTAAAATCGCAACTTGGAACCTTGAATGGTTCTTTGATGATTTCAAGGCCAACAATCGAAGTGACGTCGCCAAAGAGCAATCTGCGCCGAGTCGTGAAGAGTGGGAGTGGCGTGTGGGGAATTTTGCTGCTGCCATCGCGAAATTCGAACCGACAATCCTTGCGGTTCAAGAAATCGAGGACCGGGGAGTGATGCAGAATCTGACAAAGGTTCTCAAAGAGAAGTTCAATCAGTCGTACCGAGTTGCATTCATTGATGGGTTTGATTCCGGAACCGAGCAAGACGTTGCCATTATATACAAGTCTGGTTTGGTCGAGATCGCGCGGCGGGAGCAGAACAACCGAATGTTCGAATCAAAAGAGTTTTACAATCTCTCGAAGCATTTGATTACCCGCTTTGAATGGCAACAAGGGGATCGTGTGATCCCATTGACGTTGCTCAACCTACATTTGCGCGCGACGGCCGATGCAGCGGAGCTGCGGCAAAAGCAAACGAAGCTTGCGCATGAATGGATGCGTCGTGCGATCGCACGTGGAGAGAACGTCATCATTATCGGTGATTTGAACGTCGAGGAATCCGTCGGTGAGGTCAAGCAAGGTGGGGATGGTATGCATACGTTGCTTGGGCTCGACACAAGTGATACAAGCGATGATTTGGTCGATGTCTTGGAGCGAGCTCCGGCCGATAAGCGTCGAACGCACTTGATACTCGACAAGCAGTTTGATCGTATCCTGGCCACGCCATCGATGATGGAAGGCAACGGGGGGTACCGATTCCGCTCGATCGAAGTTTTATCGCAATGGAACATACGTGGAGAGGGTCCCGATGAAGATCACTGGGACACTCGGTATACCAAAGACTATGCGGAGAGAGATTTAAGCGATCACCATCCGGTGATGGCAACTTTTGAACTCGTACCGTAATTTCTTATCTGGTGGAATTGATGAACGAAGCTCGGAATCGACCGGCATGGCAACTCCCGCCTGGGGTCGCTCGAGGGACTTGGGATTACGTACAAAGTGAGCCCATCGCGGTTGAGTATGACCAATTTCATGCTGGTCACCCATTGCTCGAGCTTGATCGGCAACTCGTTCTTGAAATAGCGAGCAGCTATGAAGCATCTAACGAGCAGGAAGCGTTGCGAGCGTTGGACTTAGGTTGCGGTACAGGGCGGGTGATGATGCCTTTGGCGCTGCGTGGTTGGCAAGTCCTCGGTGTGGATTTAAGTCAATCGATGTTGGAGCAAGTCCATTCGAAGTGGACGGGTGGTGAGGTCGAGTCAGGATCTGATCATCGGGGTGGGGAGGTCTTTGGAGGGGGGGGAGATGTCTTTGGAGCGTTAGGGAATTTAGCGCAGTTAGAGTTTCTACAGACAGCCTCCTTTGACCTTGCTTATTGTCTGTATAGTTCGATTGGGATGGTTCAAGGTCGATCGAATCGGGTGGGGATGATGCGGGAAGTGGGAAGGAGTTTGAGGAAAGAAGGTCGTTTGATTGTGCATGTGCACAACCGGGGAACGTGGTGGAGAGATCCGGGTGGGGTTAAGCGATGTTTATCGGATCGGTGGCGAAGTTTCCGGGAATCGCGAAAGCAGCGGGGTTTGCAAAATAGTCGAGATTCGCGTTGGCAATACGGGGATCGGGTTTATGCTTACCGGGGATTGCCGAGTATGTATTTGCACATTTTTTCGGCTCGGGAGTTGAAAGCGGATTTGAGGGCGAGTGGGTTTCGGCTGGATAGGTGGATAGTTTTAAATCGAACGTCGAGCGGAATGTTACGGCATCGGCTTTGTTTTCCACATTTTCGGGCGGGTGGATACATCGCCATCGCAAAGCTTGCGGATTGAGTGCTTGACGGATAAGTGACCTTCTCGGCGTGACTTGATGAGTTACACTATAGAGCGATATTCGTAGGATTCGTGAGGTAGCTTGCGAAGACCGACGTGTTGGGACCGTAGCTCAACGGTTAGAGCAGGGGACTCATAATCCCTTGGTTCTCGGTTCGAATCCGGGCGGTCCTATTTCATTTTGATGGTTACCACGGTCAATGGCAACGCCATGAGTGGAATGTGTTTTCAACCACAGCGGGTTAAAGGGGGGACATCTCGGTGAGCGCCCCATGCGGGGCACATCGCAACGATCATTTGGATCGCGATGATGGTGGGGGCCGTTGATGTTTTCGGTTGCGAGATCTATTATCCTGCGGGGTTGTGCGGCACGGGCCGTATGCGTTTTTTACATTGCAGGGATTCCATTCGGTGTTCTACGTTTTGCTATATCTCGTCGCCATCGTAGGAGCGAATCTATCTTCGACGTACTTTGGTCCTTCGGCGTCGATCGTAAACGCATTTCTTCTGATCGGATTGGACTTAACGACCCGCGATAAACTACATGAATCTTGGCAAAACCGTGGATTGCTTCCAAAGATGACTTGCTTGATCGTAGTCGGGGCGTTGATCTCTTGGTTGCTAAATCGAAATTCCGGACCAATCGCGTTGGCAAGTACATTAGCTTTCGGTTTGGCGGCAATCACGGATGGTGTTCTTTACCAGTCGCTTCTAAATCGGCCTCGCATGGTAAAGATAAACGCTTCGAACGTGGGGAGTGCACTGGTCGATAGCTTGGTCTTTCCAACGGTTGCTTTCGGTGCACTGTTGCCCGGAATTGTGGCCGGGCAATTCGTTGCAAAGGTCCTAGGTGGTTTTCTCTGGGCGGTAATCCTTACTTTGATCGTCGGGGATTTCGATTCATCGGATCGAAGAGCGATCGGAGAAGGATAAGTGCGTACGTACGCGTACCGATTCTTTCGTGGGAATTCAGCAAGCCTAGATCGATTAGGCTAGTAACGTGCGATTTCCTTCTGCGGGGCGAGTTTGAGTTGGGAAGTGATCTGCGCAGCGGCTTGATTCATCATCCCCAATTCACTGCTTATAGCGATGAATTTCCAACCTTCGCTCATACGCTGCGAGGCGGCAGTGGCGTCGGCGACATGGATACCGGGAGCAACGCCGTGTCGGATCGCTGCGTTTCGGATGCGATTCAAAGCATCGATGAATTCGGGATCATCACAATCCATTTGAGGCGTTTTGCCCATGGAAGCTAACAAGTCGTTAGGTCCGACAAAGACGGCATCGACGCCTGGGACGGCGAGTATTTGTTCGATCCTATCTACCGCTTCGATGTGCTCGGCTTGGACAACGACAAGGATTTGGTCGTTGGCTTTTTGGTAATACTCAGCGGCGGAGCACTGAAAGTTCAGTGCATGCTGACTTCCACCGACGCTGCGGGTGCCTCTCGGCGGGTATTTGCAACTTGCCACTGCCAGTTCGGCTTGTTCAACACGGTTGCACATTGGGAAAATGATCCCGTGGGCTCCGAGGTCCAGTGCTCGTTTGGCGTTTTCGTGAGAGATCGATGGGACACGGATTAAAGGAGTGCAGGTGGCATCGGCGATGTGAGCGAAGATCGTCGCAGCGGTATTCCAATTGCAGTCGCTGTGTTCCATGTCGACGGTGAGCCAGTGAAAACCGGACCGAGCCATGAAGCGTGCTGCAGTTGGGCTTGATAGGGACAGCCATGTACCGACTTGGTGTTGGCCATTGTGAAGAGCTTGTCGAACTGCGTTAGTTATCAAGTGAATGTACTCCGAATTAGTCGATTGCTTTGAATTGGGAGGTAAGCGTAGGCTTAGATCTTAAGCGAAGCCCGCAGGTGCTTTTGACTAAGCACCTGTGGGTTACATATAAAAGAAGGTGGTGTTTTGTTTAAGAGTGCTTCTATGGGGTCGAAGCATCCTTGGCTCATCCGTCGCGAAGCTTCGAAAGAATTAAACGCGTTATGGGGAGTGAGCAACAGATTTGGAGTCGAGCGCAGGGGGTGGTTCGCGGGTAGAGGTTCTTCTTCGTATACATCGATTGCAGCTCCACCGATTGCTCCCGTATTCAGAGCGTCGATCAGAGCGTTTGTGTCGACCAATCCGCCTCGAGAGGTGTTGATCAAGAGAGCATGCGGTTGCATTTTTCGAAAAGTTTCGGCTGAGAACAGATGTTTGTTCTCAGGGGAGTTTGGGGCGTGGATTGAAACGAAGTCGCAGGATTCGAGCAGCGAGTCGAAGGATAGCCATTCGATGTTTGATGCCAGATCGATCAGTGCTGCGGGGGCTTGTTTGGAACGCATCGTGGATTCTAGCAAAGGATCATATGCGACGACTTTAAGCCCGAATCCAAAAGCTCGTCTTGCGACAGCTTGGCCGATACGCCCGAAGCCTACGAGCCCGAGTCGTTTGCCGCTCAGTTCGATGCCAGGGAATTCATTCCACCCATTGGATTTCATGCAAGCGTATCCGGTGTGGATATGTCGTGCGGCGGAGAGGAGCAAGCCGAAGCAGTAGTCGGCCACGGCGTCGGTCATCGCTTCTGGGACGTTCGTGACAATCACTCCGGCTTGTGTGGCTGCCGGGAGGTTTACACTATCGATACCGACACCGCATCGGGCGATGAGTTTCAGGTTTGGAAGGGATTTGAACACGATGGGAGAGTAGGAGTCGGTCGCAGCGATGATGGCGTCCGCTTCGGCGGCTTGATCGATCAAGTCATTCTCGTTCAAGGGTCCCCAGTGGGAAGCGTGGAGAATTGAACAGCCGAGTGCTTCAAGTTGCGATTGCAGAGCTCGTCCACTCACGGAGAACGCTTGAGCTGTAACCAAGATTTTCATCGGTG
>CAIJIZ010000755.1 GCA_903820735.1 uncultured Pirellula sp. | reverse complement strand
TTTGCGGTTTGGTTTTTGGAAGATAACGCAGGAAAGAAGTCAGTGAGGGATTCGTTGAAACATCGCGACTATGAGATAGCCAAGCCGATTCGACTTATATTAAGTGATGTCGACGGGGTGTTGACCGATGGGTTGATCACGATTGATAACGCGGGTGTGGAGAGCAAGTCTTTTCATGTGCGGGATGGTCAGGGGATTAAGCTTTGGCGCAAGGCAGGCTTTGAGTTTGGCATATTGACTGCGAGGAATTCGCAAGTTGTGAAACTTCGTGCGCAGGAATTGGGGATTGCTTGGGTGCGTCAGGGGTTTGCCGACAAGTTGCCTGCGGCGAGGGAGTTGATGCAATCCATTGGTGTTACTCCTCAGGAGGTGTGTTACATAGGGGATGATTTGCCGGACATCCCTGTGATGCTTGAAGTGGGGTTGAGTGCGACGGTCAGCGACGGGGCGGCGGAGGTCAAGCAGCATGCGAAGTGGGTGCTTGAGAGCGCCGGTGGGCGAGGGGCGGTGCGTGAGTTGATTGAGCGGTTATTGCAAGCGAAGGGGCGTTGGGAGGATATGATTCCCTCGCGGATGCGATGACATTTCTCAAGCATTACTTGCAAGTTTTCTTGCCATTATTTGCCGCGTATACGATATACGCCACGTTAGTCGTTCCGCGTATTGAGCCGACGGTCCACAAGCAGGCTTCGCGGTGGGGATTTACGAGTTTGCCCAAGAGTAAAGAGGGGCAATGGTGGGAGAGTTATTTCCGTGAGGATGCTTGGCAGCGTCAGAATCCGTTGATGATCCAGCGGGACAAGAGTTTGTTGTTGTATCAGAAGCGAGAGCAGTTGAGTGACACGCGATGGCGTTTCAGTCCATTGACGATCATTATTCCGCAGGAGTCTGAGGGGGGATCTCGGCGCGCGATTTTCATTGAGAATCCGAAGGGTGCGGAGATACAGTTCAAGAGTGCCTTTGATTGGACATCGGGACATCCTCCGCCGGTGCTCAACGGGCAGTTAAGTGGCGAGATTCAGATTTACTCTCCGGCCGATTTGGAGACTGGGGAGGGTGAGTTATTGATTCAGACGCAGGATGTTCGGATTGATCGGCGTCAGATTTGGACTGACAAGCAGATCAAGATGAAGATTGGCGGGTCGAAGATCGAGGGTCGTTATTTATCGATCTTCATGGATCAAGACTTGTTAGCGGAGAGTACTGCTGCGTCGGCGAGCAAGCCGAATGATTCACCTTTTGCGGGGCTTGATTATCTACAACTGTTCTATGTCGACCATGTTCGATTGGAGTTGCAAAAAGGAGGCTTGTGGCCTTCGCAAAGCGACAACAAGGATACGTTGGGAGCGGCTTATGCGACATTGGACTGTCGAGGAAGGTTTCAGTTTCAGTTTCATCAGGCGCAGGCGACTTTTATGGACGGGGTCCATATGGAGCATGTGGTTGAGGGGAAGCCTGCCGATACGTTTGACTGCAACGAGTTGCGATTGACGGTTGGCTGGAATACCCCTGCAGCACCGGCGCAGGGGAGTGGTGCCGATTCGGGGGTTTGGCGGTTGCAGCGGCTTGAAGCATTGGGTTTACCTGGTCGGGATGCGAACGATCAGAGTCGTTGGATAAGGTTGAAGGCACCGGGGATGGATGCGCAGGCTGATGGCCAGCATTTGGTGATGGACATGGTGCATGGGATGGTGAGTTTAAGCAATGTGTTGCCAGGGTCTGCACCGAAGAATTCATCGCAGGTGTTTTTGAAGCGGGGGAACATCCAAGTCTCATCGCCGAACATTCAGTATCAGAATCCGGAGATTGTAAGTTCCGAGAAGCGTGGTGAATTTCAGCGGCTTGGGTGGGTCTTGGCCGATGGCATTGGTCAAGCGCAGATCGCATCGGAGGAGGGTGAGATATGGAATTTGCGGTGGAGCAATCGTTTGACGATCCGGCCGCATGAGCAACGGGATTTAATATCGATTGATGGTGGAGCGAACATCAGCAGTTCGCAGCGAGGGAGATTCGTAGCCGAGAAGTTGCATTTATGGGTGTTGCCTACCGATGCAGCGATGGCACAGAGGCTTGGGGCTTTCTATCCACCGGGTCAAGTCCCGAAATTTTTTCCGGATGCGATATCCGCGCAGGGGCAGGTGATTGTCAATGCGCCGGAGCTCAATGCGCAGGTGGAGTCGATGGCGGTAAGGTTTCGGCATCTCGGGCCGCAGGAAGCGATGCAGGCGGGATATTCGGTGGCTGATTCGGGGCTCAGGTCCTCGCAATCGCAATCGGTCGCAGGCACGGCGAAACCTGATGTCCCATCGAGTCCTGCTACAGCATTGAGTCCAAATACAACAGTGAGTCCTAATACAGCGTCGAATCCCGGGTTATTGTCGAGTGCTACAGGTATTGAGCCGCCGATGTTGCGTGGGGCACCGAGGTTAGGAGTTGCCGGGGCGGGGCAGGGTAGTGGGGGTGTTGCCGGTAATGGTAGTGGGGCAGGTCGCAAGTCTCCGATGAGCGTTACAGGTAAGACGCTTGATACGGACATTGTGCGCGTTGGAACGCAGAGCATCATTGAGAGTTTATCGTTGGATGGCAATTTCACTCTCACGCGGGAGTTCTTGTCAGAGGATTCGCCATGGCCTTTGACGGCGACAGGTGATCGGTTGGTTATACAAAGCGAGTCGACTGAATTGTCGAATGTGTATCTTGTGGGCGAGCCTGCCCGGATTGCGGTTGGGTCGGGTTGGGTGGTTGCTAAGGAGTTGCAGTTATCTCAGAACGATCAATTGTTTTGGATCAATCATCCTGGGGAGATTGTGATTCCAGAGGAAGCGTTGGCAGGTGATTCTGGGGGTGGAGTTGCATCCGGTGGTGGAGTGTCGGGTGGACTATCTTTAGGTGGATTAGCAACGAGTGGTGGGGCGGTAGATCAGAAGTTTGATTGGAAATCAGCGCCGCGTATTCAGTGGGGAGAGCGGATGACTTTCGATGGCCGCATCGCTCGGTTCGGGGGTGGAGTGACACTGGATTGCAAGATGCAATCCGATGCATCGACCCTTTGGCACATGTTGGCCACAGCGAGAACTTTATCGATGGACATGTCGGAGCGAGTCGCGTTTCAGGTACCACGTGGAGGTAGTTTGCAGAATCGAGGGGTTCAGGGAGCGAAGCCGCAGGTGCAGGTCGTTCGGCTTGATGGTGAGGTTGACATCAAGGCGGTTCAGACTGATTTGGGTGGGGTGCGGCGTTCGGCGGAGAATTTGCAAGTACCGCGACTGGAGTTTCAGGTTCCATCGAGAACTTGGATTGGTTACGGGCCGGGTCAATTATGGAGTCGCAGGCATTCGAGCGATATGGCGATGGGTATGAATGGGTTTGGAGGGGGTGCATCAGCATCGCAACAGGCTTTGCAGTGTCTTCATTTAACATTTGTCGGGAGGATGGAAGGCTCGGTGCCGCAGCGGATCGTATCGTTCTATGACAAGATTGCAGCTTTGATGGGCCCGATTGCGACGTGGGAAGATTTCGTCGATGTGCGCAATGCGGAGCGATTGTTGTTACATCAAACACGGTTGGTATGCGATCAGTTGAATCTATTCGATGCGTCTAGTTTAAGTTACAACCAGCAGCGACTCAGTCAGCCCAATGGAACATGGGAGCTTGACGCGTTGGGAGCAGCGCAGTTGACCAGTCGCACCGATTCCGGAGAGATCATTCTCGATGCGAGTCGCATTGGGTATGCGGCGGCTCAAGATGCGGTGCGGATTGAGGGGACAGCTCAGCGGGCGGCGAACATTCGTCGCGTATCGACTGAGAATCCGGCCGAAGCGGGGCAAACGATTCAGGTTTCCTCGGCATCGATACGGCTCAAGACGGGTCAGATCGATGCTCAGATTCGCAAAATCGAAGGTGCTTTGCCGAACAACTTGCAGCCGTCGGCTGGGCCTAAGTCACCGACTGGGGGGCCTGCAGGGTCGGGGGCTGGTTCGTCGCGGCCAGACGTGTTGCCATCGGCGAGAGACTTCAATCCTTTTGCACCGAGGCCGGGGTCTCGCTAACGAACCGGGTGCTCGCTAACGAACCGGGGTCTCGCTAACGAACCGGGGTCTCGCTAACGAACCGGGGTGATGAATTTCTTTGATGTCTCGTACTGAGCATCGCTGTACTCGTAATCGTACACGTAATCGTACTCACCCCCGTACTCGTACTCGTACTCGAAGTTCCTGAGTCCCCTTGCTTTCCTCGAGTACGATTATTGTTTTATTGAGTAGGCCATTCTGTTTTATAGGCTATTCTCTTTTACAGGACGTCTTTATAGGTCGTCCCCTTCCATGGAGAGAGGCTCCATGACTTTCGTGTTTCGTTCGACGGCGATGACTACGGTTTGTTCGTCGATACCATCGCGGCTGCGAGCGGTCGCAGGCAAGACTTGTCGACGATCGGGGAAGGGGAGTCGGATGGAGAAGGTTCCATCGGGTTTGACTTTGACTGGATCGGTTCCGATGGCCACATGAGCATCGGGGTGGGTGGATCCGAAGACCACTAATTCGGCTTCGACATCAAAGTGGAACTGGCGAGGTTTCCTCAGTCCACCTTCGGCTCCGGAGCCGAATTGGGACATGACATCGAGGTCCATGGTACGTTTGAGTCGGTCTTCGAAGACATCGGCGAGATCACCTTTTTGAGTATCATCACCGTAGCCGCCGCTCATCGAATAGATTTTCTCAGCGTCTTTCGCGATATCGGCCCAGTGGTCATCCAGTGCCCCTTTACCGCTTGGTGCGGGGGTGGTGACGGTGTTGCTGCGGACGAGTTCGTAGAAGCGATTTTGGTTGGTGCGATATCCCATGAGGACTTGGAAACGGGCCGGCGGGGTGTCGACATCGATATACCAGTTGCGAACACCGCCGTGGATTTCGATTTCGCGGTGAACGTTCTCGGAGCTTTCCGTCGTTCCGTTGTCTTCGAATTTCAGGAGTCTCAGGACCGGTTTTACCGAGTGCCAATGATCGGCGAGGGCGGCTTTGGCGCGTTCGACGGCTTGGCGGCTGATATCCCAATGGGCGTGGATCCAATATGGATCGCGAACCATAAGGATGATTCGGTCTTCCCCTTTGACGACGGCGGGGATTGGGGTAATGGGTGTGAGGGTGCGTTTCGGTGGGGTTTGAGCGAGGTCTTTGCGCTGTTCTTTTTCAGCGTGTGCAGATCGGATCTTCTCGACGATTTTCGGATCAGTGTTTGTTTTTGGGGGGGTCGGAAGTTTTGGAGCGGGGGTCGGAGCGGGCGTGGGGGTGGCTTTGATGGCCGATTTAGTCGATGGGGTTGTCTTCGGAGCGGAGAGAGTTTTGGGGGTGGTTGGCTTTTCGGTACTGAGCGATTTCGCAGGAGTGGAAGTTTTTTGCGGAGCGATTTTCGTAGGTTTCTTTGCGGGTGCAGCAGGGATTGGTTTCGACGCGGTTTTCGTGGCTGCGGTTGATTTTTTGGGAGTTGCCGAGATGGTTGTGGACTTTGAAGTGGTAGGTTTCGCGGCAGCAGGTTTCGCAGCGGCAGGTTTTGCAGATGTGGTTTTTTGAGTTGGTGCCATTTTCGCGCTGGAGTTCTTTGAAGGAGAGCTCTTTGTTGCAGAGCTCTTCACGGCGGTGGGCTTGCCGGCAGGAATTTTCCCTGCAACAGGCTTTCCTAGCGTCGGCTTACCGGCTGTCGGCTTACCGGCTGTCGGCTTACCGGCTGGCTGTTTACCGGGGTTCGATTTACCGGAGTTCGATTTACCGGAAGCTGTTTTTGCAGTGCTTTTCGTGTCGCTTTTGGCGACCGAAGCTTTAGGCGAGGATTTCTTCACAGAAGCAGATTTCGTAGAGGATTTAGCCGCGGCGGATGTGGAGGCGGGGGAAGGTTTCTTTTTGGTGGGGGGCACTGGAGGGCTCCTGAGAAGGTAAGTCGCTTGGAGTGAAAATCTAGGTGTGAAAATCTAGGGAGTCGTCAGAACCGGCAGGTGACAGTATGCTTTGAATGGTTAGGATTTCTACTTTATTTTTTGTAGGAACCAAGGGGGAATCGGAGGTAGGGAAGCTACAACCGGCCCGGTGAGGACGAATCTCGATCGAGAGGGTGGGAGTATGGTCAGGGGTAAGGAAGATGGTGGTCCGGGGCCCAGGGTTCGGGGAGCGAATGTTGCGATTGCGGCATTATCGAGGGTGTTGGCGGTGCTCATTATGTCGGTCGGGATCGCGGCGTTAGGCTCGGTGATCGATTCTTGGTTGGGGACGAAGATTTGGATGACGATCGGTATCGTTCTTGCGATGTTCTTCGGAATTACGAGCTTGATCTTGGTTGGCAAGCTTGCTGAGTTAGACGCCAAGCGGGCGAAGGAGGGGGAGGTTGGAGAGCAGGGTTCGGTAG
>CAIJIZ010000754.1 GCA_903820735.1 uncultured Pirellula sp. | reverse complement strand
GCAGCCGCCGACCGAGGAGTTCCATTCGGGATCCTAGTCGATTTAGATGTCGGTTTTCACCGTACCGGAGTTGAATCCTCCCAAGATGCCGTCGCGTTGTGCCAATGGATCGATCAATGCCCCAACTTGAATTTTCAAGGAGTTATGTGCTTTCCTGGCCAAATCCTTCCCAATGCCCCGGATGAAGCTTGGGCTCATTACACACAACGCCTCGCAGTCGTCGTCGACGAGCTTCGCCGCAGCGGTATCGAAGTCCCACGCATTTCAGGTGGCTCAACTCCTTCCGCCTGCGAATCGCACCGCAATCCCTATCTGAACGAAATTCGACCCGGTACGTACATCTACAATGACCTAAACGAAGTTCGGCTCGGGGTGGCGACCATCGAAAATTGCGCCGCCCGTATCCTGGCAACGGTCGTCAGCTCTCCGACAAAATCAAAGTTCATTTTGGATGCCGGAAGCAAAACCCTTTCGAGCGATCGCAATTGCGTCGATCCCGAATCGGGCTCCGGAATGGTCGTCGAATACCCAGCCGGTAAAATCTCGCGACTGAGCGAAGAACATGGCGAAGTTACCTTTCCCGAAAACTACGATGGACCTCGCCCCAATATCGGTGACCGAGTCTGGATTATCCCCAATCACATTTGCGTTTGCGTTAACCTTCAAAACAATTTCTATATCACGGAAAACAACAAGCTCTCGGAATATCGTGTCGATGCCCGCGGTCTTCTGACTTAACGGTCTTCTGACTTATTGATCTTCCGACTTTACGGACGTCTATTTTCAACTATCGAGTCGATCCCAAACGGTGCACCACCAATGATCCCGCAACAAAACGTCTCGATCCTTATTCCCGCCTACAACGAGCAATCGACGATCCTTAAAGTCCTCCGGAAACTCGTACAACTCGAGATCGCCCTCCACGAAATCATTATCGTCGATGACGGCTCAACCGATGGCACCGCGGAGAGAGTCGAGCAGTGGCTCGCCGGTAATTCCGAGCAGTGGCTCGCCGGTAATTCCGAGCAGTGGCTCGCCGGTAATTCCGAGCAGTCGCTCGCCGGCAAACCGAAAATACGCTTGATCCGTCAGCCGCGAAATATGGGCAAGACCGCTGCAATCGCTAAAGCCATCGACGAATCCACCGGCGATATCCTCATCATCCAAGACGCCGATCTTGAATACGACCCAATCGAAATCCCAGGGGTCATCGAGCCCATCTTGATCGATGTTGCCGATGTGGTCTACGGAAGCCGCTTCTTGGTCAAGAAAGCTTCGCGAGTCCTGTATTTCTACCACTACCTGGCAAACAAGTTCCTAACGCTCCTAAGCAATCTCCTGACCAATCGCAACATGTCGGATATCGAGACTTGCTACAAAGCCTTTCGCCGAGAAGTCATCCATCCGCTGAATCTCACAAGCCATGGATTTGGCATGGAAGTCGAGATCACCGCCATGATCTGCAAGACGAACGCCCGAACCTATGAAGTACCGATCTCCTACTACGGAAGAACATACGAGGAAGGGAAAAAGATTGGGATCACAGACGGAATCGCGGCGATTTGGTACATACTATACTACAACTTGATCGTTCCACTGACGACGCAGGGACAAGCATACATTCGCACGGTGAATGCATCGCTGGAAGAACGACGAGCCGCAAGAATGTCCAACGATCACGGCGCCTGACCCACCTTCTCGGGCAACCCTAGTCTTCATCAACTCCCGCCCAGGATTACTTATAGAATGCAACTTCAAATACACTCCGATGATTGGCTAAGCCGAGCCTGCGACGCAATAGTGATTCCATTCGGCGAGAATTGGAAATCTCGCCCTCAGACGCAGTCCCTTGATCAAGCGACAAACGGTTGGTTCAGCCGCGCGATGGAAAGTGGGGAAATCTCTACCAAGCCGAACAAAGTCACCCTTCTGATCGAACCTGCCGGTGTGCCGGCGCGATTGTTGGTAATTGTTGGAACCGGCTCGGAACCGGCCAACCCTTCCCAAGTATTCTTCCGAGCCGCCGGTTCGGCCATGCGTGCTCTCGCAACCAAACCGCGCAAGTCCGTTCGGTTCGTGGGATTTGGTTCCTCTCCCTTGGAAATCCGCGCAGCAATCGCCGGGGCGATGGTCGGCTCACAAGGCCAAGACATCTATCGAACCGAGAAGAATACTTTCCCTCCAGATCTGATCGAATGGTATGGTGCAAATGACTCCCAAGTCTGGGCAGGCGAAGTGATCGGCAACGCGGTCAACCTAGCTCGCGACCTTGTCAATCAACCTCCGAATATCCTTTATCCAGAGTCGTTCGCATCGAAAGCCGAACAAGTTGCCCATGAAGCCGGATTCTCTATCGAAGTCTGGGATAAAGCGAAACTGGAGCAAGAGAAATGCGGCGCACTTTTGGGTGTCGCTAGAGGATCCGTTCGAGATCCCAACCTTCTAATTCTTCGGTATCAAGGCTCCTCGCCGGATTCCCAACCGCTCGCACTCGTCGGCAAAGGTGTTACCTTCGATAGCGGTGGGTACTCCTTGAAACCAACCGACGGCATGTTGACCATGAAGTGTGACATGGCTGGAGCGGCGACCGTGCTAGGGATCTTCCAAGCTGCCTCGAAACTACGCGTCCGAAGAAACCTCGTAGGGGTCATCGGTTTGGTAGAGAACCTTGTCTCTGGTGACGCTTTCAAACTCGGCGATGTGCTTCGTGCAAGATCCGGCAAGACGATCGAGATCCACAACACGGATGCCGAAGGTCGACTCGTCCTCGCCGATTGCTTGGACGTTGCACTCCAATCAAACCCATCGAAAATGATCGACTTCGCAACTCTCACCGGCGCTTGCGTTGTCGCTCTCGGGAATGATGTGGCCGGATTGATGAGCAACCATAACTCTCTGCAATCCGAAATCCAGACATTCACCGAACAATGCGGTGAGTACACTTGGCCTCTCCCCATGCACTCGTTCTACAACGAACAAATTGCGGGCAAGGTAGCGGACATCAAGAACGTCGGCGAAGGACGCTGGGGTGGGGCGATCACCGCAGCGAAGTTTCTCGAGGAATTCGTGCAATCCAGACCTTGGGCTCACCTCGATATCGCTGGCCCTGCATTCTTGGATGCGCCGAAGCCTTGGTGCGATGCCGGCGGTAGCGGGTTCTTGATTCGATCCTTTGCGGAATGGCTACTGGCATGAGTCTAGATGCTCCAAATCTTGAGCCTCATTCCGCCCCCCTCCCCGACGAGAATGCGGAATTGGGTTCGGAAGCAAACGTACAAGATCAATTCAGGCGGCAATACCACGAACTCGCTGAGCTTGCGGGCTCGCTTGCTCACGAAATCAAAAACCCCCTATCCGTCATCCACATGAATGCGGATCTGCTAAGCGAAGAACTTGACGAAAGCCAATGGCCTGGCAAACGCCGGGCAATTAGCAAAGTAGAAATGATCAAACAGCAGTGCCACCGGATGGAAAACCTGCTCAGAGACTTTCTGCGATTCGCACGCATGCAGGACATGGAAATGTCCCTCGGCTCTCTCAACGATCAAATCCAATCTGTCCTGAATTTGTTTCAAGCCCAAGCCAACAAACTCGATATCAACGTTTCCAAATTCCTCGATGCGGACCTTCCAAATATCCGTCTCAACAGCTCGGCCCTTCAAGCCGCTTTGATCAACTTGGTCAAAAACGCCATCGAAGCGATGCCCGATGGGGGCGAACTGATGATCCACACTTTCACACGCCCGAACGGGGTCGCGATGGAAATGATCGATTCTGGCTGCGGAATGGATGAAACCACCGCCATGCGCATGTTCGAACCCTTCTACTCCACCAAAGCCGAAGGCTCCGGATTGGGATTACCCACGACTCGAAAAATCGTCGAAGCTCACGGTGGAAGGATCAGCGTTCAAAGCGAAGTCGGACGCGGCACCAAATTCAGCCTTGAATTTCCAACCCCGATTCGGATCTCCAAACAGACCGCTAACGACCCTGAGGATCACTTCGATCAAGCTTCCTCAGGATCCAAAGAATAGGGCTCCTCGGGTTCTCTTCGTCCGACCAGCGTTCGACGGCATAACTCGTTCCAAGCTCACCAATCCAACGAGCCACCACGCCCGCTTCATTCTCACCATCCGGATGGCCGACGTATGCCAAAATCGACACGACACCGCCGGGAACTAATACCCTCTCGACCGCCTTCAACGCTTTCAATGTCGACTCAGGTTGCGTAATAACCGACTTGTCCCCGTGAGGCAGGTACCCCAGGTTAAACATCGCGCAATCGATACAGGAAACACCTCGAACGCTTAAGATGCTCTCTAGGTCTGCATGATCCCCGACAATACTTTCAACTCTCCGCGAAAACCCAGCTACCACTAACCGTTGCTGTGTCCTCTCAATCGCCTGCTCCTGGCGATCGATCGCAATCACCTTGCCCGACTCCCCCACACAACCCGCCAGAAACAACGTATCAAACCCGTTGCCAGCAGTACCATCGACAGCAACCGCCCCATCGACCAAAAATGGCTTAACTTTCTCTTGTGCTTCAACTGTGAAGTGCATCTGCCAAGCCCTTCGGATACGAACCAAGCAGATCAAATCGTAAAGCGGTCAGCTTGAGCTCGTCGATGGCTTTAGCAAGCTGCTCGGTCTGCGAGTGCCCTTCTAGCTCGACGAAGAAAAAGTATTCATTCGGGGTCCTAGGGACCGGAAAAGACTCGATCCAAGTTAAGTTAATCCCTCGTTGCTTGAATAGCATCATCACGTCAGCCAATGCACCGGGACGGTGAGGAACACGAAATAACAACGAGGTCTTGTCGTTGCCCGTCGGTGCCGGTTGTTCTTTGCCGATAATCGCAAAGCGAGTCGAGTTATGGGGATTGTCCTCGATCGATTCACACAAGACGTCCAATCCGTATTCCACCCCCGCTTGAATCGATGCGACCGCTGCTGTTTCGGGTTCCTCGGCAGCGATTCGAGCCGCTTCGGTCGTGCTGGACACTTCCTTCAACGTAACTCCGGGCAAATGCTCTGCCAGCCATCTGCGACATTGCGATAAAGCTTGCGGTTTACTGCACACAACGCGCACTTTAGCTCGAGGGCATTTTGCCAACAGATTGTGATGGATCGCTAAATGTACTTCGCCACAGATTTGCACCGGACGCTCGATGAATGTCGTGAACGTATCAACAATCCGACCATCGGTCGAATTCTCAATAGGAACAACTCCATATCGAGCTTGCCCGCGCTCCACTTCTTCGAAAACCGCACCGATCGAGGAGACCCCTTGCAAATGAGTGCTCCCCCCAAAAAACTTGCATGCAGCCAAATAACTGTACGAATGCTCTGGGCCCAAATAAGCGACCCGCGAGGGCTTTGCACCATACAAATGCGTCGCCCCTACCACGAACGATAGGACTTTGCGTACCTCGGAGGATATTTCAGAGGATATTCCGTCATGAAAATCCATCCTCTCAAGTCGTTGCTGCTCCTGCAAAATACTCGTTGGAGCTTCTCCTCCAGACCCAGACATCTCCCCTACTAGCGATATTCGGGTGGCCACGAGTCGAGCAAGCTCCCGGTCGATCTGTTCGAGTCGCTGAATTTTCATTTCCGGCACCTGGCTCATAGCGAACTCTCTGAAAAATCGGAATGAACGTACTGTCAAATTGGCTGAGATTAGTATTCCAAATCACTTCACAACCACGCCACCACGAAAAACCACTAACTGCAAATCATTGTACGGCATACACTTGCGCCATAAAAGCCCCATCAAAAAAGGGTTTGGCACAGAGATTGCTGTTTCTTACAACTCATCACGTGAGCCGTTTTTCGGGACGCCCGACGAACCTCTCGTGCAGCTTAACAATTATCCACCAATCCACGTTCTACGGAGAAACCCAACTATGGCGACTGGCGAAAAAATCATCGGAATCGATTTGGGTACCACCAACTCGGTGGTAGCCGTGATGGAAGGCTCCGAAGTCAAAGTGATTCCGAATGCCGAAGGCAATCGACTCACACCAAGCGTGGTTGCATTCACCGATAAAAGCGAAACCATCGTCGGCGAACCAGCGCGTCGCCAAGCGGTCACCAATCCGCGGCGCACGGTTTACTCGGTGAAACGATTTATGGGACGCCGACACTCCGAAGTCGAGTCGGAAGAGAAGATCGTTCCTTACCAAGTCGTTGGTGGGGCTAGCGAATACGTAAAAGTCCAAATCGGTGATCAGCAATTCACCCCACAAGAAATCTCGGCAAAGGTTCTTCGCAAACTCAAAGAAGCTGCCGAATCGTACTTGGGACATCGCGTTTCCAAAGCGGTTATCACCGTTCCGGCTTATTTTAACGATGCTCAACGCCAAGCCACCAAAGATGCAGGCCAGATCGCCGGTCTTGAAGTCGCTCGGATCATCAACGAACCGACCGCCGCTGCCCTCGCCTACGGATTGGACAAATCGAAGGATCAAAAGATCGTCGTGTTCGACCTTGGTGGTGGTACGTTCGACGTCTCGGTTCTCGAAGTAGCACTCAGCGGAGACGGTGACTCAAACTCGAGCAAGATTTTTGAAGTCATCAGCACCAACGGCGACACCCACCTCGGTGGTGACGATTTCGACCAATCCCTCGTAAATCACGTTGCCAATCAATTCCAAAAAGACAACGGCATCGATCTTCGCAAAGACCCAATGTCCTTGCAGCGTCTTCAAGAAGCTTGCGAAAAAGCCAAGAAGGAACTCAGCTCCCTGCCGCAAACGGATATCAACCTTCCGTTCATCACCGCAGATGCGACAGGACCGAAACACCTCTTGGTCACGATTACACGAAGCACTTTTGAAGGTCTGATCGATCCACTCATCGAACGATGCAAGCAACCTGTCTTGCAAGCCTTGCAAGACGCGAAACTACGTCCATCGGAAATCGATGAAGTGGTTTTGGTTGGTGGTTCCACCCGCGTTCCAAAAGTACGTGAGCTCGTCAAAGGTATCTTCGGCAAAGACCCACACCAAGGGGTCAATCCCGACGAAGTCGTCGCTGTTGGAGCTGCAATTCAAGGAAGCGTTCTGTCAGGTGAACGAAAAGACGTCCTCCTGCTCGACGTTACTCCGTTGACCCTCGGCATCGAAACCGAAGGGGGAATCCTCACAGCACTGATCGAACGCAACACCACCATTCCTGTTGAGAAGAAACAAGTCTTCTCGACCGCTGCCGATAACCAAACAGCCGTAACCGTGAGCGTCTTCCAAGGCGAACGCAAAATGGCTGCCCACAACCGAGTGCTCGGCCAATTCAATCTAGAAGGCATCGACACTGCTCCTCGGGGTATGCCGCAAATCGAAGTCAAATTCGACATCGATCAAAACGGTATCCTCAACGTCTCTGCCAAAGACTTGAAGTCCGGCAAGCAAGCCAGCGTGAAGATCGAGCAGTCGAGCGGTTTGAGCAAAGACGAAATCGAACGAATGCGTCGCGATGCAGAAGTGCATGCCGACGAAGATCGCAAACAAGTTGAACTTGCAGAGTCCAAGAACCGAGCCGAAAACACTATCCATTCGCTTGAAAAAGCAATCGCGGATCAAGGGGATAAGCTATCGGCTTCCGATCGTGAACCTCTCGAGACAGCGATCAAGAAAGTCAAAGACAGTCTCTCGACGAACGACACCGAAGCGATCAAACTCGCAACTTCGGAACTTGAGCAAACTGCCAACGCTTTCCGCTCTGCATTCACTTCGCAACCTCAATCACAAGCTCCAGGGGCAGAAACGCCCAAGGGCCCGAATGACGATGCGATCGATGCCGAGTTCGAAGTAAAGAACTAACGCAGCTTACAGCAAATCGGCTCCCCTTCGGGAGCCTTCAAAAATACGAAACAGCGGGGCTAAATGGTGGATCCATCTAGCCCCGCTGTTTTCTTTTTACGCCATCCCACAATATGGAATTAGAAGGGAATGCTATTCGAAGCTGACGCCGCTTTCGGCCCCGTTGCGGGATCCCATCGCCCACCAAATGCGTGGCTCGATCGATAGCGATATGTAATGAACACTCCCGTCGACCGCGATCAAGTGCACTCCACTACCATGCATGCTACTGGCAGTAACCATATTGTTGCCGTTCGGCTCACCTCCGTAAACGTGGCAGTTGCGCTGATTAGGAGGCAGGACATGCATATAGGTATTCCCCGCGATGCTTAACCCCGAAATCCAAGCTTTACCATGCGGCGCAGAGTAGGCGGGATCCGGAGTCGATACACCCTTGCAGTAACTAACCCAAGCAGGCAAGGTGCGAACGGCAGAAGCCCCGCCGCAGTATGACATCACGCTCTGAGGACCAGCAGGCATGAACGAACCAAATCCACTTTGAACAGGAACGAGACTATTGATCACCCGTTCGGAGGCCAAGGCTGTGTTGGACGCCCCGTCGGTGAAATCCCGAAAAGACATCGTGGGCTTATACCAGAGCTGGTTCGTGTCCGCAGGGTTCATGATGGGCATTGCCCCGTTAGTCCTCGCTAACGGCTGATCTTCACCATTGATGCCTGTGGTTTGTCGGATCCATCCCAAATTACCAGCATAGCTACCCGGAGCCGGTGCCGCTGTCCCCGCATATTCCGTTTGCACCCAAGGATCCGACGGGCATAAATAAGTTGCAATCCGCGCGGAGGCGGCACGGGCGTTGACGTGATCAGCCCGAATGTTCAACACTAAATAATTCGGGCTGCTTGCCCCCATCACGCTGGTCATCGGTGCAGAAAAGTTGACTGTTTGGAACAAAGGACCTTGCTCAATTTGAGGCAAGATCATTGCCAGCCAGCTATACATCCCGCCACCTCTGGGATTACCTGGCTGACCACTCCCAGCAATTGTCGGAGGAAAAGTCTTAAAGGCCGATTCATACGACTGCACCGCCAATCCCAATTGTTTGAGATTGTTCGAGCACTGCATTCGCCGCGCAGCCTCGCGTGCCGCCTGCACCGCTGGCAGCAACAACCCCACCAAAACCCCAATAATGGAAATGACAACTAGCAGCTCCACCAATGTAAACCCATGGTGCCAACAGCGTTTGTTTTTAGTCATAATTTTGCGCGAGATCTCGAAGCCCTAACTTCTGCACTCAATACACTCTTATAAATATTACACAAAACCACAAGCAACGCAATTGCACAACATCGCCTTTGCAATTAGATTGCACAAACGGGAACTACCCAGTCGGTTCACTTTCCGCAACACACCAGGGAATCAACATGAAAAGATGGCTTGTAATCGTATTCTTGGCTGCCGCATTCGCTTCTCCAGCAACACTCAAAGCGGACTTATGGGTCGGAGGCCACGGTGATATCGGGATCGGACTCGTCGGTAACACCCTCGATCTTCACCTGCACTTCGCCGACGCCGTCGACAAAGAAGGTGGTGGAAGCATTCCCGCCGGAGAATATGCCCCCGGCGATCACACCATTTTCGTCCCAGGTCCCTCTGTAGACCGCCCCTCAGGTAACCAATGGAATTTCCTAGGCGGCCCCTCCGATAAGATTTGGTTCCTACCCTCCAACAGTGATCCAAACAAACCCTATCTCGGATGGGCAACTGAAGAACTCGCCCCCGCAGACTTCAATGGCAACATCACCGTTCGCTTGCTTTCGATCGTCTCTGCACCTGCAAACGCGAACTTCTCTGTATGGTCCCTCGATCCCTTCGGCACACCCGATAGCCACATGTCCACTGCCGATGGTATTAGCTCCGCCGACCAATTCCAATTGGCAACGGCAAACCACGAACACTTCTTCCTGGGCTTCACCCAAGAAGGACTCTACGACATAGAATTCGCCGCCTTCGGCAACCATACCACCCTCGGCAACATCTCCGGAACAGGGGTCTTCAAGTTCGCGGTCGGTGTGCCTGAACCCTCCTCCATGGCGATGCTCGCCATGGCAAGCTCCGGCGGATTCCTCGGCTGGCTGCGACGCCGAAAGAACACCAAAGTCGTAAGCTAACGGGAAGCAAGCCCCAACACTGCACAGCAGCCGCAAAAACAAAAACAGGCGGTCAAGATTCCTCTTCTTGACCGCCTGTTTTCTTGGATGCTTACACCCAAGCGATTACGCTCTTGCCTATCCGCGTCGTCGATAAGCACGAACTCCCAAACCACCAACCAATAATCCAAAAACCGCCATCGATGCAGGCTCAGGCACAGGGTCGGGTATCGAACCAACGTGGAAAGTAAAGACCGCTGAACTTTCCATCGGCACGGCTCCACCACCCGCAACGTAAACCCCAGACGCCTTCAACTCGATCGCATAAGTCCCTGCCTGAGTAAAGCCCACGTTGAAGTGTGAATGCGTCGGGATCGACAAGTTAAAGGAAGTCGGCTGACCAGACACCGAGGATGCTTTAACCTGCGGCGAGCCGAATCCATCGACATCCCAAACTGAAAATAAGCCACCGACGGGCCCGGTGACGATCCCCACCAACGACAACGTCATCACGCCATCTTGCCAGTCACTCGCGACCAACTCTTCGGTTGACCAACCCAAGAACGGACGGCTCGGGTCAAGCACCTTAGACAAGACCCAGAGCGACTCTCCTTCCGCTGCACCGGTAAAGTCCCACTGCGTCCCTGCGGGCCGACTCAGCGCGGGGCCATCGACAAAAATCGCTACATCCTCGGCTTCATATTCCCCCTCCGGAATCTCATTGCCGCTGGAATCGTAAGCTTCCTCATGGAAGTGCATTCCCATGTGCAAAGAGCCTCCCTCCAAATGCACTCCGAGATCTCCGTGCCCACTGGCCCATACCACACCAGCCCGGCTTTCGGATGCAGCCCCCAAGGAACTCAGCAACGCAACTATCGAAGCGACCACAAGCCTTTTCATCATCTACTCCCCAAAAAAGAGAAAACGGTCAATACACATTCGCGTCATCGTATTGCCCAACAATCCTATTTGCAATAGCATTGCATAACGACAATAACAACAAATGCAACTGATTGCATTTCCATACCACTACCATTACGAGGGAATCATGCCGACGAAGAAGCTTCCAACCACCGTACTCTCCGGATTTCTTGGCGCAGGGAAAACAACCCTGCTGAACCACATTCTCGCCAACCGCGAAGGACTCCGAGTCGCGGTCATCGTCAACGATATGAGCCAAATCAATATCGATGCAGAGTTCGTCAACGGCCAAGGCCTTTTGTCTCGCACCGAGGAACAACTTGTCGAACTCTCGAACGGCTGCATCTGCTGCACTCTGCGCGAAGACCTCCTGATCGAAGTCAGACGACTGGCGAACGAAAATCGATTCGACTACCTGCTCATCGAATCGACCGGGATCTCCGAACCCTTGCCAGTCGCGGAAACCTTTACCTTCACCGACGAAGAAGGAGAGTCCCTCTCCGAAATCGCAACCATCGACTCCATGGTCACCGTCGTCGATGCCCTGAACTTCTGGAAAGACTACCAATCCTACGAGGACCTTCGCGACCGAAAACTCGGTATCGACCAAACCGACCAACGCAACATCGTCGACCTGCTGATCGATCAAATCGAATTCGCAACCGTGATCTTGCTCAACAAGTGCGATCTGGCCACGCCCGAAGATCTCGATGCCATAGAAACCTTCCTCCAAGAACTTAACCCCTTCGCTACCATCCAACGCTGCGAACACGGAGCCGTACCGCTCAATCAAGTCCTCGGAACGAACTCCTTTAGCGACCAATGGGCTCAAGGCCACCCGGACTGGCTCGCCACCCCACGCGGTTCAGAATCTTCCGAAACCGACGAATACTCGATCCACTCCTTCACCTTCGAGGAACGACGCCCTTTGCATCCCGTGCGTCTGATGGAAAACCTGAACTTCGAAGACGGCATCCTGCAAAACGTCCTCCGCTCCAAAGGCTACTGCTGGATCGCTTCACGCCATGACCAAGCCTATCGATGGAGCCAAGCCGGTGTTTCGGTGCAGATCGAACATGACGGCGACTGGTTCGCAAGCGTCGGCGAAGACGAATGGCCAGAAGACCCACAGGACCGCCAGTCGATTCGCGAAAGCATGCAAGCCCCCTACGGAGATCGCCGTCAAGAACTCGTCTTCATCGGTGTTGACCTCGACGAAGTCGTCCTGCGCTCACGGCTCGAAGCCTGCCTGCTGACCGACGAAGAAATGTCACTAGGACCAAACTCATGGAGCAACTGGGAAGACCCACTGCCAAACTCATCCCCTGCAACGCAAGAGGAATCAGAAGACAACGCATCGTAAAATCCTCCTAAAGCGCCCTCCCTATGGCTGCTCAGAAACAAAACTACACGTGCAATGCAATTGCAAGTGCGTACCATATACACCATTGAATCGCTGCTTTAGGTGCAATGTTTTTTTGTTTCTCTATACCTATTTGGGAGGCCTCTACGAGCCGTCGCCGTCACGGATTCGGATTCGCATTCGAACTCGCATTCGAACTCGCATTCGAACTCGGATTCGGATTCGGATTCGCAGCTGGATCTGAACGTTCATCGCAAACAGCGTCAACGAAACAGCCTATCAATCAGCCTACCGTAACACCTTCTGAACGTACGGCTCGGAAATCAACGGCTGAATCGATGGTTGATGCAACCAAGAACGGATTCGGTTTCTGAAAACACCAAGAGACCCTACTGCGGTTTTCTCGGCGGAGCGAACTTGATCCGCTCAACCAACCTTTGAATCTGATCTCCCTGACGCTGACCCGTCACTGTAGAAATCGCAGAAATTACATGGCTATACCGGAGGTTGTAATCCAAATCGATTTCAACCTCCGGGCCTTCCTCAGGACTCGGGGGCGCATTGCCACCAGTCTGCTGCAAGATAAAAGCTCGAAGCTTACTAAAATCATTTCCAAACGATCGAGTCTCATCGACGACGATATCAACTAACTCACCGTCGGTGTTCGACCTCAATCGCAACTTGATCGGTAAATTCGTATTGTCCGCAGCGCCAGATCCGCCACCGATTGGCATGCGGATATTAAAGTCCCCTTCCTGTGCCGCGATCTTGAACGTCATCACGAAGAAAATCAGGAGCAAAAAGATGATGTCGATCATCGACGTCAACTGCATCTCTACCTTCTCGTTGCTTCTGGATTTGAATTTCATTGGCCAATCTCCTCCTTCGCACGCAAGGCAAATTTCTCGTATCCCGATTCCTGACACTTCTTGATCAGCTCTTGAACCATGCCACCCGCCGTATTTGCATCGGATCGAATGATAATGTTGGCATCCT
>CAIJIZ010000753.1 GCA_903820735.1 uncultured Pirellula sp. | reverse complement strand
GCCAAGTCACAGGAAGAGTTTGATCGAACGTTGGGTGAATTGGCGGGGATGGCTGCTCCGGTGCTTTCGATGATGGGTCCTGGGGGTGCGGCCGGCGGTCCTCCGGGATTCGGTGGTCCCCCGGGATTCGGTGGGCCTGGTGGGCCTCAGCCGGGTTTTGGTGGGGCACCGCCGGGCTTTGGTCAACCGGGGGGCGGCGGGCCTCCTGGTGCGGCTCAGCCTGGTCGGCCGGGGCAAGGTGGTCAGCCTGGGGCAGGTTTTGGTCAGCCTGGGGCAGGTGGTCCTGGAGCTGGTTTCGAGCCGTAATTCTTGGTTCTCCAGAGGTTAGGCTTCCCGAGTGGGCTCAGCAGAAGAGCGGGGAGCAGGACAAGGTCACCGAGGATTGAGCTGCTCATCATAGCGATCATCAGAGTTGCGAACTGGCGGGTGGGGTTAAACTCCGCCAGGAGGAACGGGAGCATCGAGCAGCAGCTGATCAGCATGGTATGAACCATCGCTTTTCCGCAATTCGAGAATGCGTCGGCGATGGCTTGTTCGCGCGTGTCTCCGAGCGCGAGTCGGTTGGTGTACCAATTCACGAAGTGGAGTGTGTCGTTGACTGCGATTCCCATTGCGACGCTAGCGGTCAGGATCCCTGCGATATCGATGCTATAGCCAAGCCAAGCCATTGTTCCGAAGACCAAGGTTTCTGGGAGGATGTTTGGGATCATGATCAGCAGTCCGGGTCGTATCCCTTTTGCGATAAGCATCATGATTGGAGTGATCAGTAGAAAAGCGGTTGAAAAGCTGGAGCCGAGATCTGCCAGGAGTGCGAGTTGGGTATCGTGCATGATGGGGGACAACCCGGTGTATTCGGCCTTGAACGCCTCGGCTTGTTTTTCGATCGGTTCGATGGTTTGCCGGACGGAATCGGTTAGTTGTCCGTAATCGAGTTTCGACAATGCGGAAACTTTTGCCGTCACCCGCCAAATGGTGGATTGTTCATCGAGTGCCACCCAGCCTTTTTCGACAAGTCTCGGTAGTTGTTTATCTAGTTCGTTTCGCAGGACAGCTCGTTTGCTAACATCGCGGACACGTCCGCCGGTTGGAAGTTTTGGCAGAAAGCTAGTTGCGGACATGACGCCACCGATGTCGCTATTGGAGCGAAGACTTTTGGTGACTTGTTCGACCAGCGTCGCTTGATCGTACAAATTGCTTTCGGCAGCGTTCGATTCAAGCTTTGGGAATTTCATCAGGACTTCAACCGAAGCGATAGGTCCGATGTTGTGTTCGAACCACTGCATAGACTGGACGGTCTGAGAGTCTTTAGGAAACATTTCATCGAATTTGGTCGATGACTTCAGGTGCAGCAGGCCGTAGAAGCTAACGCCGATGAGGACGAGTCCCAGAGCGCAGATCGGTTTATGGTGGCGATTGACCCAAGCGGCATACTTCGTAGCCCAAGGGGCAACGGGAGGGCTCATGTGTGATTCGTTTAACGGGGTATTCTCTGAGTTTGGCTGTACTGCTTTTTCGGCCAATATTTTCTTTCGACAAAGCCGATCGGAGATAGCTGGAAAGGCCAACAGCAGAACCACCGCAGCGATGCACAGGGATGAGGCCGAGTAGATCCCGAATGTGCGAACAGGTGCGAGTTGACTGGTAGCGAGCGCGATCATCCCGAGGGAGGTCGTCAGGGTAGCCAGAACGCTTGGTTTTAGTCCGAGGAGGATTGCTCGAGCTCCGAGGTGATCGGAATGAGCGTATGCCACATCATGGTAGTAATTCATGAAGTGTACTGCGGCCGAGAGGGTGAGCATGAAAACCAGAGTGGGCAATACGATCAGTACTGCGCTGAATTCTCCACCGGTCAGGGCAACGAGTGCGATCGCGATCAATTGGCCGATGCCAGCTATAAGCAGGACGGTGAATGCACCGCGAACACTGCGCAGGCACAGCCAAGCGAGAATAACCCCCATCAAGCTCGATGGAATTACGAGACGATTTAAACTGTCTCCTGCAGCTTGGTCCACCGCGTAGGCTTCGTATACAGATCCGACCATTTTCAGATCGTTGCGATGAAGATTCAGAACGCTATCGGCGGCGGAGCGAACGAGTTCGATCGATTGGCTTTGCTGTGAGACGCCGGTGGGTGTGAATCGTACAAAGATGGCAGCGGTACCATCGGAGCCGATGAGTGAACCTTCAAGTCGACTTTTCGCGATATTTTCAGAAAGGGCCAGCGGGGGTTGTGTCAGGGCCGAGAGGATTTCGCTGGAGGTATGAATCTCAGCGACGAGTGCCGGAGAGGAGTTGTCGAGTCGCTTGATGGCTTGTGCCATCGCAGTGATTCGTTCGTCAGTGAGCGAGGCGTTTGGCCATGAGACAACGAGGAACTGATCGGATCCGAAATGCTTGGTGAATTCCTCGTAGCGCGCTCGTTCGGGACGTCCTTCGGGTAGCCAAGCGTGGGCGGATGCCGAGCCGATTTTTATGTGAGCGGCCCCCCAGAGGACAGCAGGTAATGAGAGGAATAGCAGCACGAGAAACCAGCGAGAGATTTGATCGAGATAGGCGGGCCGCTGGGATTGGGCTGGCACGATTGATCCTTTCTGTTGCTCTTTAACACATCAAAGGGTCGAAGAGCTACAGATCGCGTGGAAATGCTTTAAGTGAGAATGAATGTCGTATCAGTTATCATCGCGGCGGCGGAGGGTGACGCGATTGAGAATTGATTTTTTGGGAGGGGTGGGTGCTGTTGGAGTGACTGTGGGTGGATCGATACGCTGAAGTTTGGATTCTGAGGGACTGGATTGTTGGTCGAGCTTTGCGAGTTCACCGAGATAGATTTTAGCGACATCTTCGTTGCTACGAACGGTTTCGGGATCTCCTTCGCAAAGAACTTGGCCTGCATTGATCACGTAGCAACGGTCGACCGTTTTAAGGACTTGGACCGCATCGTGATCGGTGATGAGAATGGAGATTCCCGCATCGCGCAGTTGGCTGATGATCGGTCGCATCGACTGAACGGTAACGGGATCGATACCTGCATAGGGTTCATCGAGCATGATTATTTTGGGGTTGGAAACGAGGCACCGGGCGATTTCAAGTCGTCGGCGTTCACCACCCGATAGGTTCGAGGCTCGCGATTTACGGATGTGTTTGATGCTTAGTTGGTCAAGGAGTTCATCGGTTCGGCGTAGTCGTTCGCTGCGCGATTGGCCGAGCATTTCTAAGATTGCCGAGATGTTTTGCTCGACGGTTAGTTTGCGAAAGACGCTAGATTCCTGAGCGAGATATCCCATGCCTCCTTCGCGAGCTCGCATGAACATTGGCCAATAAGTGACGTCTTGTTCTCCGAGAAAAACCCTTCCGTTATCGGGTTGCACCAGTCCGCAGGTCATACGAAAGGAGGTTGATTTGCCGGCTCCGTTGGGACCTAGAAGGCCGACGATTTCCGAGGGCCCGACTCTCATCGAAACATTTTGTACGACTTTGCGACGTCCATAACGCTTTTCGAGATTTTCGACACGCAGAACATCCATGTTCGGTTCTCAATGATTCAAGGTTCGGAAAATACTATCGTTGCTTTGCTGTCCGCAGGTCGTACTAGGAATGTTAGCGGATAAGTCCCATGCGTTGGAAGTTCGGGACGAATGGGATGCGGTTCCAGTTCCATGGGTGGGGCCAGAAAACCATAACGGCTCGTCCGATCATCAGTCGTCCTGGTTGTCCATGAGCAGCCCAGAGTCGTGCGTCGGAGGATGCCGCAGTGTTGTCTCCCATTGGGAAGTAATCGTCTTCGCCAAGATCGAAAACGACTTCGTGTCGCGGGTTATCCCAAGGGTCGTTTCCGACTACAGCTTGATAGGATTTGTCATCGATTTGCAGGTGATTCGGGGTGTCGATAAAGCGACTGTTGTTCGTTGCGATGTAGTAGACGTCCCTAAAGACTCTTGCACGATCGACGTTGCAAGAACCGCCCGCTACGCCAAAGCCCAGGGGTGCTGCGTCTAGAGGGTTGTCATCGAGCTGGGTTGGAAGATGTTTGTAGGTGGGGAGAGCTGCGGGGATGTTGTAAGCACCGTTGCCCCAGTCGATCAGTTTTCCGTCAACCCATAGTCGAAGTGAATCGTCGACATTTGCATAACGCACGACGTGCTTGGAACCCGAACGGATTACGGTTGATCCTTGAAGTGAACCGGAAGGTCCTTTCGATGATTCGAAGACGTCCAGTTTCTGTCCTTGGTAGAGAGCTTGGGCGGTAGCGACGCCGCTTTTCAAATCGATGTCGCAGATGAATTCCACACCACCTTCAACGAGTAGTAATCGAACCAACTGCGTTGCGGGTGCGGTGCTGAAGGTCCATTCTCCGGCTAGGTCACCGACCCAATGATCGCCGTCGATTTTTGAAAAGAATTCTGGGATGTGCGCGATGCGGTTTTCGTTGAGTCGATTATCACCGATGTTGACGTTGTACGCAGTAAAGTCAGTGATCAATCGGAACGCTTTCGGATCGCTAATTCGTGCGATAGCTGTGGGTTGATCTTGCGCTAGCAGCCTTCTGTCCTCGGGGCTGAGAACTCGGTGTCGATATCGGAGCAGGTTCGGTTGCCCGGAAGGAGCATTCGTGATCGATGCATTCCATTTAGATTTTGAGGATTTTGCATCGCTGTCGATTTTGATCGACCACGACGCTACCGGAGACGCTGCTGGAGATGCTGCCGGTGATGCTACCGATGGTTGCCAATTGTCTGGAATTTGGCCCGTTACAACCGGTTTGCTCAAGTGATTCGAATCCGCAACGGACTGCAACATTGCGCTCAAAACG
>CAIJIZ010000752.1 GCA_903820735.1 uncultured Pirellula sp. | reverse complement strand
TGCAAAGACGCTCAAGCAAGCGATGGAGCTTGGAACCGCCGAACCGATGATGGGCAACCAAATCGCTTGGATGGTTTGGGAAATGATCGAACAAGGCAAGCTTGAGAAGAACGAAGCTTTGCTCAACGATGCGTTGAAGCTCGCGACCAATTCCGCTAGCAAGCTTGAAGGCCCTTCGAAGGGTGCAACACTCGATACAGCCGCTCACCTCTATTATGCATTAGGTGATTTGGCGAAGGCCGTTGCAACGCAAGAAGAAGCAATCAAAGCCGCTGGCGAACAAGCATCCCCGGACATGAATGACTTCTTGGAAGAACTCAAAGTAGAAGCTGCGAATAAGAAGTAATCGCTTCGCGAACTTGGTTCATATGCATCGAGTCGCACAACAGTGGCTCGATGATCCGAATGCAGACGATTCGAAAACAATTCGAAAACAATTCGTAAGTCAACCTACAAGAGCAGACTACAAAAACAAAGAACCGCCGGTGAAACTCATCGGCGGTTCTTCTTTTTAGCTAACCATCAAGCGATTGCTTATCGCTTGTGGAAGTTGTAATCAGAGTTAGCGACATCGAAGTCCTTGTCGGTCAAACCGACGTTGATCTTCACGTTCTGATAGGTGTACTCTTCGATCACTTCCAACTCACCTTCTGAACCTTCAGGCCATCCGAAGGCTGCGTAACGAACAGGGATCTTCCATTCGTTGTCCATGAAGACTTGAGCTTTGTGGAATTCGTAGTGTGGTTTCTTCACAGGATGCACGACTTCCAAAATCGAGCACTCCCGACCTCCAACCTTTGCACCGCCTTCAAGCTTAACGTGGCAATGGCCATGTTGTTTATCTCGCTCACCTTTCTCGATGAGCTTAACGAGAAGGTTCTCTAAACCGATATCGGTCAAAGGATACTTTTGGCCCGCCATCGCGAGGTATCCGTCTGGCTCAAGGAAGTGGGTTCCGAGCATACGCTTCATCCCCCCTTCGTGTGCCACAAGTTTACCTTCGTTCGAATTCTCTATGTAAATAACTTCTCGGCCTTTGACCGATGCTGGTTTGAGGAACGCAAGGTAAACCGAGAACGGAACCTTGACTTGATCCCCTTCCATCTTCCTGTTTCGAATTTTGACGAACATGAACTCGTTATCTCCGAGCTCATCGCCAATCCGCTCCCGCTTGACGAGCACTGCCGTGTAGTCGCTAACGTGGCTTTGCATCAGCCCAAGAGACTGGCGAGCGAGTTCCAACGCGGGATCGAGCGGATGAGGTGCGGTCGTAGCCGCCCCAGCGGGCAAGCTCAAGGGGACATTCTTGGAAACGCGAAGGACCGGTTCCGCGGGATTCGAATTCGTAGCCGGTGGCTCTTGGCCGATACAGGGAGTTACGCTACCCCCGACGATCGACGCCAAACCCAACAACGTGGCACGAACGAATCTTTTGCTTTGCTGACTCATCAAACTCTCACTCCCTTCGGGATCCTGCAAGCGGTCAATTCGCACGCGAATATTTCTCCGAGACCATTCCCTGAGTGGCTCTTTCCAAAGAGTCCATCCCGGACCGCCATTCTGATTATCGAGTCCATTCGCTTCCGAGAACTAGGAATTTGGGTACCGCCGCTACAATCGGAACCACATCGCAAAAACCATCCGGTGAGCGGCTTATTCAGCAAATTCATGGTCTAAGCAACCTTACGACCATTCGATTTTTCCGCTTCGACTCCGTTTTGATCACTTTGGTTGGCTACCGTCCAAAGCGATCGCAAATGCAATCGACCTTCTTCATAGGACATCTTATTCGAGTTCCCGACACGGCTGGATTCGGGGAGATGAACCGGTAAACGGGGTTGGTGAACCGATTCCCAAGCGAATGCTCCAGTGTGAATTCCTATGCTATCAACGACGGGGGCACTGGTTTCAGGCTTCTCGCCATTCCTGCGGTGGTGCGACACTTCCTTCGTGATTTGGCCACTCAAGCGATTCAACGGCCTTCCAATTCCATAAGCCACTTCCGAGAGAGTTCGGAAAATGCGGTTTTCGCCGTTGGAGTCATCAAACTCGCTTCCCCCGAAAAACACCAGACTATCTGCTGCACACATCCATGCGCATAAGTCCTCTGCATTCGACACCAGTTCCGTCGATTCAATCAACCCATCAATT
>CAIJIZ010000751.1 GCA_903820735.1 uncultured Pirellula sp. | reverse complement strand
GCAAAGCTACTGTATCGAGAGGGTTTGTGGTGGGCTTTTGCCTGCGATACAGGCAGTGGTATTTGGGTCAACGGATCGAAGACGGACTGCGCGGTGCTGCTCAACGGAACGAGACTTCGATTCGGAGATACGGAAGCGTGTTTCGACAACTCCTTGAAATCCATGGAGTTCGCCGATCTAGTATTCGGTCGCGGACTCGTCGATAAACGATTTGAGACACCTGAGACCAACGGAACATCTGAACTCGCAAAAACACCTTCCACCCAGGAAATCGAAGGAGATTTCTCTGAGTTGCTTGGTACCAGCAATGCGATGCGTGAACTGAAAAGGAGAATCACTCGAATCGCTAAAGCATCGGGTGGTATTCTCGTGCGTGGAGAAAGCGGTGTCGGAAAAGAACTCGTCTCGAAAGCAATTCATCGCAATTCTCCTCGTGTCGCCAAACCGATGCTCAGCGTCAATTGCGCGGCAATCCCGAGCGAACTGATCGAAAGCCAACTATTCGGGCACGTCAAAGGTGCCTTTACCGGAGCAGATCGAGATCACATCGGTTACTTCCAGCAAGCAAATCATGGAACCTTGTTCCTCGATGAAGTCGGCGAACTCAACTTAGATGGCCAAGCAAAGCTACTACGGATTCTCGAAGGCCATCCGTTTCTTCCCGTCGGTGCCACTCGCGAAATCAAAGTGGATGTTCGGGTTGTTTCCGCAACGAATCGTGACCTAAGGGAATTCGTTGTTGCAAAGAAATTTCGGGAGGACCTGTACTACAGACTAAGCACCTTTGAGGTAGATATACCTCCACTTCGTATGAGAACTACCGACATTGAGTTGCTAGCGCAACATTACTTTGAGCAATTCCGATTACAGCATGATCGGGAACACCTTGGGATCAGTTCGGAAGCGATGGATGCGTTGCGAGCATATAGCTGGCCAGGGAACGTACGGCAACTTAGAAATGTCATTGAAAGTGCGGTGGTCCTTGCAGACGGATTCTTGATCACTCCCAACGACCTATCTCTTCGCGACATCGGAACCTTAAGCCAAACTCCAGGCCCTATCACTCGAATCGACAAGCCCCATTCCAACGCGAGTAATTCTACTGCTTTTGATATACCAGGGCAGTCCGTTAACACGTCAATTTACGATACGCTCGATGTCACCGTTTGGGAACAACGATTAATTCAAGAAGCACTCTCCCGCACTAATGGAAACATTCCCGCGGCCGCAGAACTTTTAGGAATGGCCCGAGCAACACTTTATCGCAAACTTGAAAAAGGTCACCTCCCAGCGTTGCACCTCCCCCACCCGTTCGATGCTTTGTCCAAAAAAGAGATTTAACACCACGCGAACTCAGCCATCGTCTACAAACGAGACTGGGGAATCTCAAATCGGGATACCCAACCCCTATGGCAGGGCGCCCGAAAGCTTGCTTACTGTGAAAAACCTGGCCAGCTTCAATCAGCAGTAAAACTGCTCCAACAGCCTATTCCTATAATTTCATTGCCCTAGTTTGCATCCAACCGTTCGTCAAAAGAAATCCGATATCTTTTTCCCAAATAATCTCCTGAACGGTACGAACTTCGCACCTACAACATGAGGTATCGGGACAAGTGAATCGCTGACCAGTTGGCTCAAGCGCACAAGTCGGAAAGATTTTTAGTTGCAGGAGTTGCAGAACATGTTCGTTTCAGTTTTGACCAAAGTAGTATCCCGCTTCGTTCGTGATCAACGCGGAGCAACCATGCTTGAGTACGGCTTGCTCGTAGGTCTTGTTGCCATCGCTGCCATCATTGCCGTTACCGCCATGGGTAGCGCACTGTCGTCGATGTTCAGTGGCGCGGCCAGCCAACTGTAAGACCGCTCCGTGTTTAGCAGGGCAAAGCAATGCCCGCCGTAAGCCCGTCCGCTAATCCGAATACGCAGTGAAGCGACCGACAGTAATTGTCGGTCGCTTTTTTATTAACGCGGACGAATTCTCGCACAGGCGAGTTGCTAGATCGATTGCCTGATGACGCCAACGCCCCCCGTTCCTTCGCATCGAATCGATCGCCCCTGCAATGCGACCTCAAATAGCAATCGCCGTAAATTGCGGAAACTATCGCTGCCTCCGATCACAAGCCCCAGCGATCCTCGAATCATTTTCCACAAACGAGACCACTCGTCGCAAATCCAGACAGCAACAACACCCAGACATCGCCCCCCCCAACTCCCAAGCGAGCACCGTAATAATACTCTATCCACAGATCGCTTGATTTTCATTGCTTAGCTCGGAAGAAAACTCAAGTCAAAACAATTCCGAAGTCTTTTTTTTAAATAAACTCCCAAATGGCACGCCCTTCGCTATTACTCCTCTGCATCGGGACAAGTGAACTGCTGACCAACCGGTTCAAGCGCACGAGTCAACAAGATTTTTAGTTGCAGGAGTTTCAGATTATGTTCGTTTCAGTTTTGACCAAAGTAGCCGCTCGTTTCGTCCGTGATCAACGTGGAGCTACCATGCTCGAGTACGGCTTGCTCGTCGGCCTTGTCGCTATCGCCGCTATCCTCGCGGTAACTGCGTTGGGTACCGCTCTGTCGTCGATGTTCACCGACGCAAGCAACGCGCTGTAACCCCCCCGCGGTCTTCAGCATGGTCCGTGGAGTATTCCTGCCCGCTCCCTGGCCAACTCACCGATCTCATGAGCGATCGACCGCAGATGTCGGTCGCTGTTTTATTGAAGCTAGCCGTTGCTGGTTTCAATTCCTTTGTAAAAACGGCAAGGGCTTTCCTTGCTCAACACAAATTGCGTTTTACTAGATTTGGTGAAGTATGAGTCCAAGAACTTGGCTGGTCTTGTTTTTTGCAGTTATGAGCGGCGCTTCTGCTATCATCGGGATTACACAGATGCGAGCAAACCAAGCCCAAAAAGAGATTGCTACCGTCTACATGGCGAAAAAAGTAGTCGGTAGAGGCTACCAATTGCGCGAAGAAGACATCGAAGCACGACGGATCCCAAGCAGCCTTGTTCACGAATCCATGGCTAGATCCGCAGAGGAAATCATCGGAAGGGTTGCCAAGCTATCCATCATCGAAGGGGAATTCGTCTTGAAAACGAAGTTGGCTGAAGCGGGTGTGAAAGCCGGTTTTGCTACCACCATCCCAAGCGGACTGCGCGCAAAAAGCATCACCGCGGTGACCGCTGCGGACCGCGTCTCTGGTCTGCTTAACGTCGGAGACCACGTCGACGTTCTTCTAACCCGAGTAACCCGAAACGGCAGCAGCACAGAAGAGGGTACTACCGAGACGTTGGTACAAAATGTCGAAGTCCTCGCTATCGACCGAACCGTCGAGAGCACCGCCGCTCGCCCAAGCACCGGAACGGCTGACAAGGGAGATTCAAAGCCCTCTTCGGTAACCCTGCTCGTTACGCCTCGCGATGCCTCGGTTCTTAGCCTTGGACAAAAAGAAGGTACCCTCTCACTTTCCCTGCGAAGCCCTGAAGATCAAGGTATCGTTCAAGATACCGATTTGCTCGACTCCGAATTGCATGACGAAGCCGCATCGGTAAACTCTTATACAACGGACGATCCGAAGGTAATGCAAGAAGTATCCTGGATGCTCGCAAGTCTTTCGGCACCCAACAGCCCACCTACCAAACACTCCGCGATCCGAACCCTTCGAGGTTCCTCCGCTGGCGTGGTTCCCATCCAAGTCCAGTCGAAGTAGCTAGTTAGCCTACAGATAGATCAATAAGTCGATGAATTGGTTTAAAACAAACGGAAAACCCCCGAAGAGTGACACGATAACCCCCAACCCAGACGCTTCCGCCAAGAACGCTGCACTTGAAGCGTCACAGGGGGCCGCCGCTCTACCTTCAGCAACCAGTACATCGACCGCTCCTACGAGCCTCGAAGACCCCACGGCATGGCTCAAATCCTTGGAGCCGAAAGCAAATCCAAAGCTAGTAGCCCTCAAAAGACAACTGCACCAGAAGGTTATCACCGACCTGGATGTTGGTTCCATGGCTCGTTGGAACTCTGAAACCCTTCGACTCGAAGTCCGCAGGCAAACAGAGTTCATTTGCGCATCGGAAAACCTTGAAGGACTACAAATCAGCCGCGAGTCGCTGATCCAAGAAGTGCTTGATGAAGTCTTTGGTCTCGGACCGCTCGAGGCCCTGCGCGCTGACCCATTCGTCTCTGACATCATGATCAACGGGCCGAAAACCGTCTATGTTGAGCGACAAGGTCAAATGCTCAGAACACCCATCATTTTCCACAATGATGAACATCTCGTTCAAATCATCCAGCGGATCGTTGGAGATGTCGGACGGCGCATTGATGAAACCACTCCAATGGTCGATGCAAGACTTGCCGATGGTAGCCGCCTAAACGCTGTGATTGCGCCTCTGGCTCTCGATGGAGCCCTGGTTTCCATTAGGCGTTTCGGTTCGAAACCCCTGACCGCCGATCGCTTGATCGCAAATCAATCCGTTACTCCGGAGATGGTCCACTTGCTCGCGGCTTGCGTCAAGGCGCGGATCAATATGCTAGTCTCAGGAGGTACCGGTAGCGGTAAAACTACGTTGCTCAATTGCCTCTCAGGTTACATCCCAGAGTACGAACGGGTCGCTACCATCGAAGATGCCGCCGAGCTTAGACTCCAACAACCCCACGTTGTCCGCATGGAAACACGCGTCGCAAACGTCGAAGGAAATGGGGCAGTCACCGCCCGTGATTTAGTGAAAAACGCCCTTCGAATGCGCCCCGATCGAATCATCATCGGAGAATGCCGTGGCCCCGAAGCCTTAGACATGCTGCAGGCGATGAATACCGGTCACGAAGGTAGCTTGACGACCATCCACGCAAATACTTCCCGCGATGCCGTAAGCCGACTTGAAATGATGGTCGGTATGGCCGGCTTTGACCTACCCATATGGGTTATCCGAAAACAAGTCGCTTCCGCCGTCCAGATGGTAGTTCAAGTCAACCGACTTCCAGGTGGTGTTCGGAAAATTACCCGCATCTCCGAAATCACTGGCATGGAAGGGGATGTGCTGAGCATGCAAGATATTTTCGAATTCAAACAGATGGGTCTCAACGAGCAAAAAGTAACCAAAGGCCAGTTCTGGGCCACCGGCATTCGCCCTGTACTACTGTCCCGGTTAGAAGCATACGGTGTCGACGTTCCTGTCGAATTGTTTGAACGCCGTATGCTTATGGACTGCAAAGGAAGGGTATAAGCATGCTGTACTTCTTCGCCGGCTTGGCTTTTGTCGCGGGATTCGCACTCGTCGCAGGTCTAAACCTTATGCTCATCGAGCTGATGGAAGACCGAAAACGCCATTACACCGAAATCGCAAAAGAAGAGATGCGCCTCCGTAATGCCGAACGCGCACGGATGGAAATAGATGCCAAAGAAGCACAGCAGAAAGCTGTGAGTCAAATATCTAAATACATGGATAACCCAACCATGTGGGGCAAATGGAAACTTACCGTCGCTCAATCGGGTATCGTCGGTGTAAAACCGGAAACCTTCGTCATCATCGCCGCGTGCTTGGTTGTCGTTAGCGGTACTGCCGTTGGACTGCTGAGCTCAAGCGCGTTGATCGGTATCGTTGTAGGATTAGCCACAGGCAGTATTCCATTTGTCTATGTAAACCAAAAACGAAACCAACGCCAGAAAAAACTCCTAAGCCAACTTCCTGACGCCTACGAAATGCTCTCACGCGTCCTTCGCTCAGGACAAACCGTCAGCCAAGCGATGCGGGCTATCGCCGATGAATTCACCTCGCCAATCGCAGAAGAATTCGCCTACTGCTGGGAACAACAAAACCTTGGACTCACCCCCGAAGCCGCTCTCAAAGAACTTGCCCGCCGAACAGGAGTACTAGAAGTCAAAATCTTTGTCGTCGCCTTGACAATCAACTCTTCCGCTGGTGGAAATCTTTCCAACCTGCTGAACAAACTCTCCCTGGTCATTCGCGATCGGGAACGGATGCGTCATAAAATCATGGCCTTGACCGCCGAAGGTCGAATGCAAGCCTACATGCTAATCGCCCTGCCTATCGGACTTGCTGTCGTCCTTAGCGTCCTGAGCCCCACCTACCTGCGACCACTCTTAGACTACAAGTTCTTGATCTTCGGCACCATCGCCTGGATGTTCGTCGGTTTCCTCTGGATGCAAAGCATTATCAACTTCGATCAATAACCCCCCAACAAACGCCTCCTCCCCCATAGAATATCCATGCTCCTCAACCCGCTCGTATTGATCTTGATCGCCTCGGTCCTCGCACTCGGGACTATCTATCTATTAACCGGAAACAAACAACAAGCCACTTCCGAATCGGAACAAGGAGGTTCCGGGACGACAGCAGATTCTTTTCAAGCGAACATCAAAAAACGTGTTGAGAAAAATGCTAAAAACGACCGCCTGAGAGCTAGGCTTGTCCAAGCCGGATTCTACGGGCGACAGGCATCTGTCTGGCTTTCTGTCACCAAAGTCCTATCGCTTCTAATCCCCTTTGCCGTCGCCCTGGCCGTTACCTACTTCACGACAATTCCCATCAAAACCACCGGTGCCGTTGCAGCCTTTACCGGAGTCTTTGGAATCATCGGCCCATCCTTCGTCCTAGATAATCTCAAGAAAAAACGGCAGCAATGCATCCGACGTGCGATTCCCGATGCACTCGATATCCTCGGGATATGCCTCGAGGCCGGGGTTAGCTTGCCCGCGTCACTCGCTCGAGTCGCTCAAGAACTCGCGACCGCCCACCCCGAACTCGCCCTCGAACTTGCGATCGTTGACCGAGAAACCCGAATGGGACGCGGCGTAGGTGACTCCATGCGATCTTTCGCCGATCGCTTTGATCTCGAAGAGCTCCGAAGCATGTCAACCGTCATCATTCAAGCGGAGCGATATGGTTCAAGCCTCGCCGATGCTTTGGAAGTCTTCGCCGCTTCCATGCGGCAAAAACGGATGTACGCTGCCGAAACTTTGGCGCAACAAGCCGTCGCAAAAATTCTCATCCCAACCGTTATCTGCATCCTCCCGGCCCTCTTCGTTGTAACCATGGGACCGGCTGTCATCATGATCATCCGAGGACTTGCAGACCAATGAAAGCAACAGCATCGTCACAGCCTTCGAGCACCCGCATAACGCTCCCTTCGTATCGAATACGAAAGTCCGCACGCAAGAACTATCGCTTTCGTAAACAACGCGCAGGGGCCGTCCTACTCGAATTCGCCATTACTATCCCCGTGATGATGATCCTAGCAATCGCAGTGCTCGATTTCTCACGACTCTCCTACTACCGCTTCCTCGTCGCAGACGCCGCAGGTGCCGCCAGCCGCTATGCTGCGTTCCATCCCGTCACCGATGTCAGCTACAACGTTTGGATGCAGAAACTCGATACCATTGCCAGAAATACCATCGAAGGATCCCCGTGGGCATCCGCCAGTGACCTCATCGTCTACCCCGCCGTGCTCAACCAAGAAAACCCCGGGGAAACTCGAGTCATCATAAAAATGGAATACGTCTACCACGCGACTATACCTTGGCCAGGGTTGCCCAGCGAAGCCACCGTGCGCAGTACAGTCCAAATCATGGGAGCGAAGTAATGCATCTCTCACTCATTGAAGTACCTTCAGTCAATGCCTGCCGAACAAAACGCTACGCCCGACGCGGCGCAGTTTCCATAGAGTTCGGAATCGTCCTACCCATCTATGCATTGGTGATCATGTCCACCATCGCTGCCGGCGTGAGAATGCTACAAATCGAGCAGTACGCCGCCATGTGCAAATACCTTGGGAGACAAGCCATCGTTCATGGACAAGATGCCGATAGATTGGGCCCCTGGGGCCCCGCATCCATGGCCGGCTCATTCGGTGACGGTAGCGCCATCGGAGAGGTCATGGCTAAGAAATACAACAACGGACTACCCATGAATGTCTACTACCGACTCAATTGGCCCGACGGTGGTAACGATGGTCATAGCGGTCATCGAGTCGAAGTCATCATCGCTTCGAACCCTATCCCCGCTTCCTCCAACCCGCTAGCCTCCACGTCGGTCGGAAGCGGAACAAGCGGCAATTCTGGACTCTTCAATGTCACGACTCGCGTCATGATGACAATCGCACACTGAATTGCAGCAGCGTTTTCTTCCAGCAATACTTTCATCCGAGTACTTTGCGTTGAGGTTCAATCATGAACAACTCTAAAAGCCCCACAAAGCGAATCAATCGCACCCGTTGCTACCCACCCAGACGCGGCGCATATCTCCACATTTTCGCCGTGAGCCTTACTGTTTTCGTCGGGATTCTCGCCATCCTATACGACATCGCCCAGCTTAACTACGCGTGGAGACGCTGCCAAAACGCTGCCGATGCCGCCGCATTAGCCGGCGGAGGGAAAATTGCCGACGGACTCCAAGAAGCTCCGGCAATGTCCAAGACCCTTGAATACTTGACCGTTTGGAACATTACAACCTCCACTGCCGAAGACATCCACTCCCCACCAACCTCAGGAAAATATCTTGGAATGGAAGGCTACGTAGAAGTCGTAGCAAAATGGAACGTAAAAACACTCTTCTTTCGACTCATGCCCTTCGGTAAAGCAGAAATCGAGGTAAAGGCCAGAGCAGTTGCAGGCGTCGAATCTTTCATGCCAGGCGACGGCGTGATCGCTCTGAACCCATTTGTGCGCCCAGGATTGGTCGTCAGCGGATCATCGAAGCTGCTCGTAAATGGTCGTATCGTCGTCAACTCCGAAGGTGGCGGCGTCGATGAATTCGGAACCCCCGTCAATAATGGGAACAATGGCGTCTCAATCTCTGGAGGGACGCCAAACTCCGATAAAGGTATGTATGCCATCATCGTCGACTGCGTCGGAGGTGTAGATAACCCCGCCGTGTTCAAACCCCTGACTCCCGATAAACCATCTCCACTGCACGCGAAAATGCCCCCCGAACCCGATCCATACGTCAATGTCGCCACACCGATGATCTCCAACGGGGTCGATCCAACTTTGCGAGGCTCGGTCACTGTTACCAACAACGGCACCTCTGGACTGACTCAAGATCCCACCAAGCTAAACCGAGTCGCTAAAGCTGGCGAAGTCATCGCCGGAGGACTCTACACCGCTACCGCCGGCGATATCATCCTGCACCCAGGAGTTTATACCGGACTCTCTATCAATGGTGGCCGAGTCTATTTCGTCCCTGGAATCTATGTACTCGTTGCACAATCCGCCAATCAAAACATCCTGCGATTCAACGGCGGCACGGTGAAAGCCGATGGTTTGATGTTCTACAACACCGGGAAAAACTACAATGTCACGACGGGTCTTCCCGACAAAACTGACCTTGGAATCGCTCCCCCAGTTAGCCCCGCAACCTCCTTCGGCCGAGCCTCCTTCACCACATCTTTTAAAACAAGCCCCATCGACACCTCCGTATACAATTACGCATCTCTCTACCCCGGCGCAAAAGCCGTATCGGCCGAATTCGACGGCATGATGTACTACCAACGCAGACATAACACACAGTCGCTGCAAATCACCGGAAATAGCGCCAATACGACTCTCAGTGGTACCTTCTACGGAAAGTGGATGCCAATCCAAATCTCCGGTCAAGGCAAATACAATTCCCAATTCGTGGTCTCGACATTCGGAGTATCCGGTAGTGGTAATATCGAGGTCACCGCAGGAAACAACACGCCTGTTGCTGCCGGCAAAGCCGTCGCGCTCGTCGAATGATCTCCTCATCGATGTTTGAATCGCTCCTTGCTCCCGAGCACAAGCCTTGGATCCTTATCGCCCTGGTTCTGTTCGTCGCTCAACGAGACCTGCGCCATTACAAAATTACTAACGTCTCCGTACTGGTAACACTCCTCGCGGGACTCGCTTGGAATACCTATTTCCTCCACCTACCAGGTCTGCAAAGCGGACTGCTCGGGATCCTCGTCGGTGGAGGAATACTCCTGCCTCTCTATGCTCTCGGTGGACTCACCGCCGGGGATGTGAAATGGCAAGCCGCCTTAGGAGCCTGGTACGGACCGAAAGCCATCATCGGAGTCTTTCTCGTTAGCGGCGTCATCCTCGGCGTGATTTCTCTGCTGTGGTTGATTCTTCCAAAGATTCTTCACCAAGCCCCCCCACCAGCAACTCAGAATCAACCGTCGAAAACCATCGATGAAATCTTCGACTCCTCCGATCGACGCTCACGACTAATCCCCTACGCTCTACCCATCGGAGTCGGCGTCGTACTGATCGAATCGATCCGGCTCTTTTACGCAACCTTCTAGCGCCAACACCAAGCCTCGTTCAACCATTGTCAACAAACGAGACCACTCGTCGCAAATCCGGACAACGACAACACCACAGATGCAAATCTCTTTTCCTCTCAGGGATTCCAAGAGCTTCTGCTTTAAATATTTAAGAAGACTCCAATTGCAAAACCCGATGATTTCCCAGGCTTTTACAAACACAGATACGCTCCGCAGAAAAAGCAAAAGAACTTTCTCGCGAATAACTCATCGAATGGCACGCCCTTCGCTCTTACTCTTCTGCATCGGGACAAGTGAATTGCTGACCAGTCGGTTCGAGCGCATGAGTCGAGAAGATTTTTAGTTGCAGGAGTTGCAGATTATGTTCGCTTCAGTTTTGACCAAAGTAGCCGCTCGTTTCGTCCGTGATCAACGCGGAGCAACTATGCTCGAGTACGGCTTGCTCGTCGGCCTTGTCGCTATCGCCGCTATCCTCGCGGTAACCGCCATGGGTACCGCGCTGTCGTCGATGTTCAACGACGCAAGCAACGCACTGTAAGACTCATCCGTCTTCAGCATGGGCAAGCGGCGGCGACGAAAAGCCCCCTTGCCAACTCGACCGATCTAACGAGCGATCGACCGCAGATGTCGGTCGCTTTTTTATTGACGCTTGCCGTTACTGGCTTTCATTCATCTGTAAAAACTGCAAGGGCTTTCCTTGCTCAACACAAATTGCGATTTACTGGATTTGGTGAAGTATGAGTCCAAGAACTTGGTTGGTCTTGTTTTTTGCAGTCATGAGCGGCGCTTCTGCTATTATTGGGATTACACAGATGCGAGCAAACCAAGCCCAAAAAGAGGTCGCTACCGTCTACATGGCGAAAAAAGTAGTTGGTAGAGGTTACCAACTTCGCGAAGAAGACATCGAAGCACGACGCATCCCAAGCAACCTTGTTCACGAATCCATGGCAAGATCCGCAGAGGAAATCATCGGCAGAGTTGCCAAGTTATCCATCATCGAAGGGGAATTCGTTTTGAAAACGAAGTTGGCTGAAGCGGGTGTGAAAGCCGGCTTTGCTACCACCATCCCAAGCGGACTGCGCGCCAAAAGCATCACCGCGGTGACCGCTGCAGACCGCGTCTCGGGTTTGCTTAACGTCGGAGACCACGTCGACGTCCTCCTGACCCGAGTAACCCGCAACGGCAGTAGCACGGAAGAAGGTATTACCGAGACGTTGGTACAAAATGTCGAAGTCCTCGCTATCGACCGAACCGTCGAGAGCACCGCCGCTCGCCCAAGCACCGGAACGGCTGACAAGGGAGATTCAAAGCCCTCTTCAGTCACCCTTCTCGTTACGCCTCGCGATGCCTCGGTTCTTAGCCTTGGACAAAAAGAAGGTACCCTCTCACTTTCCCTGCGAAGCCCTGAAGATCAAGGTATCGTTCAAGATACCGATTTACTCAACTCCGAATTGCACGACGAATCCGTATCGCCAAACTCTTCGTTGGCAGCAACAAGGGCCTCCCATACTTCACGAGATTTCCAGTCCGCCGATGGAAGCCAATTTGGCTCGGAATCCCAATACGGAGCCATTGACGACAGCAATTCCTACAGCTCAACCGAATCGAATCTTTCAGACATGGATGACCCACGAGTTCTCCAAGAAATTGCTTGGATGCTCTCCAGTCTCTCTGACCCCAACAGCCCGACTACGAAGTACTCTGCAATCCGAACCATTCGAGGCTCATCCGTCAGCGTAGTTCCCATCCAAATCAGATCAAGGTAACCACTTAGCCTACAGATGGGCAACCCAAAGCTCGTTCGAACTTGGTTCACTTTACGGGTGTTGTGTATGCAGTCTGCAACACCTTCTGAGTGCGCTTCGCGGCCGCAGACCCCTGGTCTCCTTGTGCTGCATGCTCGATCCAATACGAAGCTGACTGCACGTCCCCTTCCAACAAAACAACATGCCCGATGTTTGCCCAAGCTTGTTGCGGAGTGCATCCAGATCGGACAAAACTCTCGACAGCCCCCTCCCATTGCTTCTCGCGTGCTAGAAGCAATCCTTTAATCCCATGAAATCTCTCGTAACTCGGGGAACGACGCAATCCCTCGTCAACCAATTCGTTGGCGTGCAAATCTTGAGCATTGAGATAATTCCAATACGCATAGTCCGCTAAGACATCGTCGTCCTTCGGGGCCAATCGACGAGCTTCTGCAAAATGCTCTTGGGCTTGCTTCGTCGCCGATAGCCGACTTGAAATCAGCGCTAAGCGATGATGCGCCAAGCCACTTTTTTTGTCGAGAACTAACACCTCTTGATAACGCTTGATCGCGTCTCGGTATTCCTGATTCGCCTCATGTCGCTCGGCGGCCGCAATCGCTAAGTCAATCTGAGCTTGTCGGGTATTGGGCTTGGTTGAAGACCCACCCAAACCGCTCCCGGAGAGTTTCTCGGTGAACTTCTCGGTCGACTTCTCACGGCCTTGCGGTCGAAGTGTATTCTTTGAGAAATCCAAAGGCTTCCATGCCGCACACCCTCCGGCTGCAAATACCGTACTGATCATCCCGCCGAGAGCAAGTACTTGAATTCTACCGAACATGCAACCGTCCCCTTTGTAGAGCCTTCACCACAATGCCGTGTTCACAATGCCGTAGCTCCGCCATAAGCGATCTTTGTACGACAACCCTAACGCATACCCGCGCTACCACCCGAGGCTCCTAAACTAGGCAAGCCACCCATACTTGATCCCATCGCTCCGCCACCACTCCCCGAGGGAACCGAAGCATTTCCCGATCCGAGAATTCCCTTTTGATACCGCCGAATCGCTTCAGTAGCTTGAATTCCCATCGGCTTCGCAATCAATAGAATTCCATCGCTTGTGATCCCAGCCCCAACAATCGAAGGGTGCTCGACTAACCAAGCGACTCTAAGCTGATCGAGTTCCGGTCGCGACGATCGCTCGATACGCAACGCCGACCCATACGATTGACTAACACAAATCGCTTTCTCAAGCCGCTCAACCCCACGGGGGGTCAGCATCTGCGATTGCGACGAATCCTCAGGATAGAAATCCAAACGATACAACGTCGCTCGCTCGATCGCCCCGTCGCGAATGTTGCTCGCAAACGCCGCCCGATTCGATGACCCATACATGTTGCGTTGGAAATTCTCCGGGTACCCCCAATGGCTCGCTTGCATGCTCCGCTTCCATCGCTCGACCACCGAGGCCCCTTCGCATTCTCCGTTACGACAGTCCATCAGCCGCACTGGATTACCATAAGTGTTTGGATACGCCGGGTAATCCGACATTTTCACAACACACTCCCCAGAACTCTTGCAATGTGGACACACCACCGACTCCTGCAATGCTTGCGCATTACAGACTTCGCTTAAGCTCATGCACAGCATGGCCTTAAACAAATAACCGGCGATTCGATTCCAACGAATAGTATTACGCATTGAATTTACCTCGAGAATCCCACCGGCCCATGAAGGCACTGGCGTTCAAGTTTCAATCGATCCACGCAATTCCATGGATCTTCCCAAGACTGTACCGTATTGAACGATCGACCCGTCTTACCTTCAATTCGACCCAAAAGATAAAACTCAAGGTCGTTCGGCTCGACAATATCCTGCCCAGGTAAAGAGAACTGCTCGCAGTTCGGAGAAGCTGCTACGAAAAACGGTGTTACCAAGACTAGCAGTTCTTTCTCGACTCGCTGATGCGTCGTGTTGCTAAAGAAAGGACCTAAGTAAGGCAAATCTCCAAGCCCTGGAATGCGCGTCGTCTGCGCATCCATCGCAACCTCTAGTAGCCCCGCTAAAGCCAAGGTCTCTCCTTCACGCATCTCCACCGTCGTATTGACCCGACGTGTGTTGATCCCAGGAGTTGGTATCCCACCAGGAACAAGCGTCGTTCCTAATGACTCATCGATCGTACTAACCTCCGGTGCGACATTTAACCGAATCGTCTCGTCATCAATGATCGTAGGTGTGAAACTTAATTGCACCCCGAAATCCTTGTACTGAATCGATACTTGACCGCCCAGACCATTGACAACCGGAACGGGAAACTGACCACCCGCCAGAAAACTCGCTTCATGACCACTCATCGCCACAAGGTTCGGCTCAGCAAGGATCGATAACAACGAGTTCTTACGAAGAATCCGAAGCAACACATCGAAGTTTGCGCTGGGGAAAATCCCAAAGGCAGTGCCATTCGACCCCATCACATTACCAGTTCCCGCAGAGGATAACCCCGACCCATTCGTCGTCCCTTGTGCAGTGACAATGTTACCGCTGATGTTCGTTCCACCCACGTTGCCATTGCTCGAAGCAAAAATCCAGTCGGCCCCCACTTCGCGCATCCCCGTACGATTCAGCTCCGCCACGCGGACTTGTAACATGATCTGCTGCACGCCGGGTATGTAAAGCAAATTGATAATGCTCCCCTGACCACCTTGGGATGCGGCCGTCGAACGATTTCCAACCTCAAATCCAGCATCTCCATCACCGCCTCCCTGCGCTCCGCTGTTGGGCATCGCCGGATCACCCGACGACTGACCGCCCAACCCCTGATTACCCGCGCCCTGATTACCCGGGGCTTGAGCGCCACCATCCGAGGATCGATCCTCGATAGCTTGCATACCTGCCGTGTCCCCACCTTTGCCTGCCGATGGAGTTCTACCCCCACGGTTCGAATTCCCGTTTCGCGATAGCCAGGACTCCGCAATCGCCTCAATCTGCGCCGCAACCACCGCCGAGCGAACCTGCCCCTCAAGCAAAATATTCTCTCGCAACTGCGAGACCCTCACCGATGCATCGGGAAATCGCTGCTGAATCTCCGCTTTGAGCAAATCCAAATCGTACTTTACCAGCACTTGAAAGGTCAGAATCGTGTCATCGCCAAGCACCACGCTCAAATCGGTCAACCCCGCCCGTTTGCCCAGCAACCGCAGCATGCGCGGGTTAGGCAAAACTTCAAAGTCTGCCACGGTCGGATCTCCGACCGCAACCACTCCAACCGACTTCCCATCCGAAATCGGCTTCTTCAACGTCATCGTGCGAGCTTGCCCCACATACAATTCGAAAACGGCATCCACATTCGAGAGCGGACTGACGAAGTCCATCACCGAACCACCCGATGCCGGCAACTTTTCCTCCCCCCGCTCAAAGATTCCCATCGGCCGCGGAGGTTCAACGGGAATCTTCTCCCGCTCTTGAGCATAGACGTGCAGATTGCCGAACAAACCGGAAATCGCCGTGATCGCCGAAAGGCAAATTAATCCCGCGAATCGGAAGCGTTCGATTTCGCCGCGATAAATACAAGTAACTGTCGCAAGGCTCAAGTTAGGGATCATGCGATCCACCCCCCAAAAAACGTTACCACTCGCACATACGATACAATCGTCGCAATCCGTTTGGGTGTCGTCTTTGGAACGCTGTCAACTTTAGATGCACTTCTCTGATCCTTTAGAAACCATTTAAAATTCCCAATCGCGCCATTTTCCCCAATTAGGTGTAACCACTCACGTCCCACCCCTTTTTCCGCCGCCCCCCTTCAAATCAAGGCATAGAGCGGTACAATCAAACCCATACACGCGTCCGTGGCGCAATTGGATAGCGCATCGGTCTTCGGAACCGAGGGTTGAAGGTTCGAATCCTTCCGGGCGTACTCGTATCATCCTGCGAACTTTAGGCAACACGCCAGTTCGCGGATGGAGAGGGTTTCTGTCGCGACGCTTCGTTCGCTCAATTCCCCAATGTTTTGGGCGCCTTTGATTTTCTGGCTCATGCTTACCGCGCTCTCGCATTTCTTACCGCGAGCCAATTTTCCGAATGTTGCTTCCGTCTGAACGGTATTTTCTCCCGCGAACTATCGCGCTCTCTAGTTGATAAGGGGTTGCTTGTTACAACGCCGATTGCTTCCGGTGGCCCACACCGCATACGAAACTAACTTGCTGGGTTAACAGCGGGGCCAAAAGTGGACCTGACTGTCAACGTCCGACCGGAGAATTTCTCGTCCCTGTGCACAACGCCTGGCGTACCCAGGCCGACGTCGAGAAGCTGGTGTTCAAACTCGCCAAGGACAATGGCCGGGGAACCGCCCCAGCTCGCGTGGATAAATCGATCCGCCGATTTGCTCAGACGCCTCCTTGAGGAAGAACTACCGCACGAAGTAGGGTTGCAGGCGGCGTGCTTCGGCCTTCTCCATTTCTCCGTTCATGGCATACAGCCGGTCGAAACTCATCGTCTCTTGCGCGAGTGCGTTTCAGTTGAGAAGTGATTTCAAATGGTCCTGATCGAGAGCCTTGGTCGAACTTGGACGAGAGCCGCTAGCGCACTTCGGGTTGGTCGCCGTAGCGAATGGCTTGAATCAGCAAATCCCTCAAACTGGTTTCTTCGAAAACTGCCCCCGGGATGTCGAACACGCGACCTTTCAATGCGTCGCTTTCGACTTCCAATTTTCCAGCAGCCGATGGTAAACGTCGCCTTCGCCTGTCTCTTTCGCCACGAGGTTCCAGAGATGGCAAACCTCGACTTGTACGATACGGTGAATACGACCGAATCGTTGTTCCAGCCGAATGGGGTTCCACGGGAGATCGTCGCTGGCGATCTCGAGGGCCCGAGCGCGAGCCCGCTCCGATAGATCGCCTTCGGCTTGCGATTGCAGTCGCCACATGATCTTCTTGAGCAGCCACTGTTTGTTGCGGGCGTTGGTCGTTTCGCCGAACACTTCCGAGTAACGATCCCGCAGTTGGCCAACGGCCATTTGCTCCATTGCGGCAATTTCTTTTCCGACGTTCACTTTAATGTTGGTCTCCTTATGGTTCAGGGAAAATCTCACGGCTCGTTAACCGCCGTGGACCCCACTGAGCACGGTTGCGCCCGAAAGCTCAAGGCGTTGGGCAAAACTCCGCAAAGAGATGTGGCAGGTACGTGGCCGAGCGCGGCCTCTATTGTTTACCTACCGGGCGAAGGTTCGAGTTGGCGGAGAAGAATTGAAAGCCAAGCTAGCCCGAGCAAAACCGGGACGGACTGGACAAGGCAAACGGCATCAGGTTTCTATGTTCTTCTTCGCAATCCCAAGGCCAATAACTAGGAAGGCCATCGCCAAAACGAAGAATGCGGCATTGAACTTGCCACCCGTCAACAGCGGCAAGACCGCAGCCGCCAGAAACAAAACCGCAGCTATCAAAAAGCCCCACTTTCCAATTATTCGTTGCATCGATATCCCTCTTCTGCATAGTGCTTTCGGTTGTCATAACATATTCTAACAAACGCGCGTTCCAATATCCTCGCACACCTCGTCGCAGAATACTGATCGTTCGCAGTTGAAAGCTGGAGGAGTAGCTTTGGATAACAATTCGATTCGATGGTACAAGTCGAAGGTCGATTGGTGGCTGGCCCCACTACTTGCGATACCGCCCGTCGTTTCACTGGTAGTCGCAGCATCGACATTTAAAACAGGCGTTCCAATGGAGATGGCCTGGGGGTTCGGCTCCTTGTTGTTAGTGGCGGGCGTCTACTTCGGCTTGGTTTTTCCGATGCGCTATGGGATAGGTGGCGACCGTCTGACGATTCGCTTCGGGATTTGCCGCCAGCATGTAGTACTCGCTGACATTTTAGAGGTTCGTCCAACTCGAAACCCATTGAGTTCTCCGGCTTTGTCTCTGGATCGCCTGCACATCCAATTTGGCAGCGGCTTCTTCAAGGCGATCATGATCTCGCCAGCCCAACGCGAATCGTTCCTGATGGATCTTGCGAAGAGCGCAGGTCTTCACAAGGAAGGAGAGCGTTTGGTACGGAAACAATAGCACATGCCTCGGAGCGTTTACCGTTGAGCCGGTTGGACCGCAGCCTTTGAAAATGCCGTCCGGTCCGGCAATGTCGCAGCATCATCGCAGTGGGTCATTGGCAAAAACTCCGCAAAGAGATGTGGGCAGATACTTGGCCGAGCGCCGCCTCTATTGTTTACCTACAAGGCGGAGGAGAGAATTGACGGAGAATCAGCTCGGGAAAATCTGCTTGGTGCAGATAGATCCCCAAAGTGTTCAGTATTTGGATTGATCTGCTCTGCTTGTCAGCGGTGCAATTGAAAGAAATTGAATCGCGGTCGGGCAGGTATTTCGCCGCAACTCACCCCGAATCGACAGGAATTCGGAAATTCTTCCGACTTTGGTGTTAGATCGCAGCAATAACCAAAGTTTAGTCTCTTAGGAGACAGTTATGACCGAATTTCCGCAGACCCGATCCAGCCTGATCGCTCAAGTCCAATCCCCGGAGGATCGGGAAGCGTGGGATCAGTTCGTGCTCATCTATCGCCCTGTCATTTATCGCATGGCGCGTCGCCGGGGGATGCAGGACGCTGATGCACAAGACCTGTCGCAGGACGTTTTGATACGAATTTCTAAGTCGATCAAGGGATGGGTACCGCAGGAGGGTGTTCGTTTTCGGCATTGGTTGCGGAAAGTGGCCAGCAACGCGATCGTTACAGCGCTGACAAAGTTGAAGCCACTCGGAATCGTGAACGGCTCGGCGGCCGAGCAAATCCTTGCCGAAGCGCCTGAAGCTTCTGCCGTCACAAGCGAGCTGCAGGACGAGTGTTTCAGAGAACAATATCTTTGTGCTGCAGCCATTGTGAGGGTTGATGTTAGTCCCGCCACTTGGGCTGCGTTCGAACAAACGGTCATTCAAGGCCAGTCTTGTGAAGAGGCCGCGGAATCTCTTGGTAAATCCCTCGGCACCATCTACGCCGCTCGCAGTCGCATTCTCAAGCGGTTGCAAATCGAAGTTCAACGTTTGGAAGGAGATACTCCATGAAGTCCCCGGAACGTAAATCACCCACCGCTGGTTGTGATCTTCAGCGAGTTCAAGACTTCTTGAACTCAGATCACTATCACTTGGAAGATGCAGATTTAATTGCGCATCTCGACGTTTGTCCGGCATGTCGAAAGTATCTCGAAGCACAGGCGGGCGAGCCGGAGCGTTGGGTGCAAGCAACACAAATGCTGCAGACGAGCGAGTTCGATCAGTCGAGCAGTGCTGGCTTCTCCGCGGCCACCTGCTGTGGCACGAACGCGAGTCAGTCGGTTGCTGTAAAGGACGTCCTGGACTTGTTAGTCCCCTCGGAGTATCCGAACCATCTTGGAAGGCTTGGCACCTATGAGGTAACGGGTGTCGTTGGCGTTGGAGGCATGGGTGTTGTGCTCAAAGCAATCGATCCGTCGCTGGACCGTGTTGTCGCCGTGAAAGTAATGAGCCCACGACTGTCACACAACGAGAATGCTCGTAAGAGGTTTGCACGCGAAGCCAAAGCCGCGGCCGCAGTGTTGCATCCCAACGTGATTCCGATTCACAGCGTCTCGAGTGGCTCAACGTTGCCCTATCTGGTGATGTCCTATATTCGCGGCGGCTCGTTGCAGAAGCGACTTGATCGCGAAGGCGCACTGCCGCTAGTGGAAGTGCTGCGAATTGGCTCGCAGATCGCAGCGGGGCTGTCTGCCGCTCATGAGCAAGGGCTGATCCATCGCGATATCAAGCCCGAAAACATTCTGCTCGAAGAGGGTGTGGAACGCGTTACGATTACCGACTTTGGCTTAGCTCGTTCCGTCGACGACAACACCATCACGCAAATGGGTGCCATCGCTGGTACACCGCAATACATGTCTCCTGAACAAGCTCGTGGCGAACAACTAGATCAACAAAGCGACCTATTCAGCTTCGGAAGCTTGCTTTACGCGTTGTGCACCGGCCGACCACCATTTCGTGATGACACATCTTATGGCGTGATGCGGAAAATCATCGACGAAGTGCCTGCTCCGATTCGAAAACTCAGTCCAGAAACGCCAGTCTGGATGACTGCACTCGTCGAGCAACTAATGGCTAAGAAAAAAGAAGATCGTTTCGCATCCGCCAAAGAGGTCCACGCTCTGTTGGATGCTTGCCTTAGTCATGTTCAACAGCCATCGTCAAATCCAATCCCATCCAAACTAGTCAGCAATCAACCCTCAAATACAAAGAAGAAACGCATGAAGGTTTTCGTTGGCATTGGCATACTCCTAATGGCGATGTCGGCAACTTTCGTTCAACTGCGATCCAATTACTTCAACTCGAAACTGACGGAAAATCAGGTACTGCATCGTTTGAGTGAAGTCGATGGTTACATCGATTTGATGATGCAATCCCGCTACGAAGGGGTTTTCTTAAATCTTGGGAGCATTGGAAAGGATAACAACTACCTTAGTCTCAAGCCGATCGACGGCGGTGTGGAGCTTCGGTTTCCGGCGTATGATACCGATGACTTCTGGAACAAACGCCAAGCACAGTACGTGGATCGACTTATGGCGGCAGCGAACTCTCTCGCGCTTCCCAGCTCGGAAAAGAGCGAGCTTGAAAACGACGGATCGGTGAGAGGTATTAATTATGAATACCGTGTCATCGGCGATCCTGAAACGGTTGCTCATACCATCAAGCGAGTGATCACCGAAACGTTTCAGATTGATGAATCTGCAGAATGCGACTTCACGTTCAATAATATGCCGGGCAACTACAGCACGCGAGCCGGCCAAAAGCCTCGCGAGCTTTCAAACGAGGACTTTGTTATTGAGTTTGCAGGCGGAAACTATGTCTACATGGGCGAACAGAAGACGAAAGTTTTTCTGATACCAAAGGACATGGCTGTCGAAAAGCCTGTCACTTTGGATTCCAAAATCCTCTACACCGATGTGCGAACGCTGGATCCGGCAGACGTCAAGCGGATCAGGTCCAGCAAGTGAGTGCGGAAATAGCGCTCCGATAGAGTGGCGACGCCTGCAGTGTAATCCAACAATGCTCGCCTACAACAACCAACGATTGTCAAGCTCCCGGAACGTCTCCGGGCAGTTTCTCGATCATAACCCCGTTCGACCTTTCCTTTACTCACTGGAGTTTGTGCCATGACAATCATTTCCGTTTTTTTACTTTGGATGACAGGTGGCCTGGGGCTTCTGATCCAAGACCCTCCTGCCAACCAGGAAGCCCCCGCCCCCGCCGACAAAACTACTGTGCCTGCCACTCGCAGTGACGACTCCAACATTCAAGGCACGTGGTGCGTTGTCGCCTCGAAAGATAGCGGCAGGACGGCACCGCCGGAGGCTCTGCGAGACATTCGCTTTGTGATCACGAAAGACAAGATGACCATGGAATCGGGCGGTCGCAAGCAAGAATCAGCTTACACGCTAGACCCATCCACCAGTCCGAAGTCGATCGACCTGACGACCAACGGCCGGACGAAACCCGGCATTTACGACCTGCAGGGCGACACGCTGCGAATATGCTTTTCCGAGAACACCGACAAGCGGCCGACAGCTTTCGACTCCCAGCCAGATTCCGTCAATGACGTGGTGCTGACCATGAAACGGATGACTCCCGAGGAGCTGGACGACGCCAAGGGTGATCACGCGAAAATCCAAGGTACCTGGAAGGTAATTTCGGCCGAGGACAGCGGACGGAAAGCGCCCGACGAAGCCATCAAGAACCTCAAGTGGGTCATCACCAAGGACAAGATCACCTACAAGTTCGGCGAAAAAACGACAGAATTGACCTATATGCTGGAGGCCACCAAGAAGCCACAGTGGATCGATCTCACTGAGGGCGACCTTACCACGCTCGGGATCTATAAACTGGAAGGGGACAACTTGAAGGTCTGTTTCCCCGAAGTGCCCCAAGGACCTAAGGGAAAGCGATCGACGGCCTTTGAGTCGAAGCCCGACTCGGTGAACGACATCCTTATCATCTTGAAGCGTGAAAAACCGTAAGCGGGATGGACCGGGGAGTGTCTAGCCGTTTATGCTCCCTCCAGTGAACGCAGAATGATCCTTTATGTACCTGCAGGTAACCATCGCTTGGTCTATGCCATCAAGGAGGTTTTGGGGACGCCCAGCGAGACTTACAGCGCGCTGGCGAACTGGGGAAACGATCATCGTCAAATTCAAGATACGACAGAGATTCCCTTGATGGGAGAAACTGTCTATGAGTTGCGGACAGTTGTAAAGAAAGGGACGGACAGTTCCATAGGTATTCAACTGATCGGCCCAGGAGACAAAGCGGTACACGAAGACTCTTTTCCATTGAGTCATGTTGCGTTCCAAGGCTTGAACAACTGGCAAAACGACTCGGAAATATTCGCCACTTATCCGAATGAAATCAGATCGGCTGGCGATGCCAAAACGCACGTTGATGCGAAAAAATCGGCTCCTGTAACGCCGCTGCTGACGTTCACACTGGATCACCTTGGCGGCAAAGATCAAGACAGCAAAGGACGGGTTAAAATGCGATTCTGGATCGACTCCGATTCGCCGCCTTGCATGTCGGACATCAGCGTCGCAGTAAGTTACGACTTTCTATCCAGTAACTTGCGTCACGCTCCACAGCTCACGAAGAGCAAAGCCATCACCAAGGCATTCAAATCCTACGACGGTTCCAGTCGTTATTACTTTGCAGAAGGGTACTTCGATGGCGCGGTCATCCCTTTGTTTAACGACAAGCCGTTAGGCGACGAGCAATAGCTGATCAGTCGCTGCGGCTCGGCGTTAACCAAATTAAATTCCGAGGCATTCGCAAGTATTGAATTCAGTTGACGTTGATTGCGATCAGAGAAGGATTTATTGAAATGAACAGATACGACGACGGCAAACTCGCTGGCCAGAGGGCGATTGCACTGTTTGAAGACCTTGGGGCGGAAGCTGAGCTTAAGCATGTACTTGCGATGGGAGTACCGTCGATCGAAGAAGTCGAATCCACGCTTCAGCAAGTCTGGGCTCGTTCTTCCTCCGCCGTGCCCGAAGAAAGGTTCGTGGGCTTCCTCTCACAATTGCTTCGCGGACGATCCTGTACCGACCTGCTGAATATCTGGAGTCTGCAGCAGATATTGGACGATCAAGCGGGAGTTGCACCGATGTGCAATATCCCGAGCGAATCAGGGTTATTTGCCTTCGCGGACTGGACAGGAGAATCGGACGGCGATTGCTGGTGTTATGACATCCCGTACTGCTGTATTCGGTGCATTCCTGTTGGCTCGGGATACGCCGATGCAAACCAATCGAGGCTTGCATCGTATGGCGTCTTTCCCAGCTTGCATCATTTCGCTGCCTATCTACGGTGCACGGCTGAATTGAGAAATTGGATCGTACCACCAACGCTCGAACCGTAATTAAAGAGAAAGTCTTCACGAACACCGTTGCCATCGGCGTACTCGTCTCATCCTGCGAACTTTAGGCTACCCGCCAGTTCGCAGAGTGAGAGGTTTTCTTTCGCAACGCATCAATCGCTGAAATCCCCAATGTTTTGGGAGTCTTTGATTTTCTGGCTCATGCTTACCACGCTCTCGCATTTCCTACCGCGAGCAGATTTTCCGAAGGTTGCTTCCGTCTGAACGGTATTTTCACTATCGCGCTCTCTAGTTGATAAGCAGTTGCTTGTTACAACGCCGATTGCTTCCGACCCACCGAATCCGATCACAAACGACCCGATCGCAGGGTTAACAGCGGGGGGCCAGAATTGAATCTGGCCGTCAACGTTCAGAAGGAGAATCACTCGTCCGATTGAGGCGCTCAAACAAAGGGGCAGCCGGCTCAACTCGGCGGATGCTTGCCAACGATGATCCAGAGCGATCGCACCTCAACCAATTGCGGTCGATTCATACGCAGCAAGTTGACTGTAGCGATTCCAATTTCAGTCAGACCAACAATCACCAAAGTGTTCACCGACCAATCAAAGTGCTCAAGCCAGTTATCCCGATGAGGGTGGAACAACCGTGCCTCGGCTCCCTCATCAGTGAACCCAATGACTCGACTGGCAATAGGCACAGCGCTGCAGGAAATGACTACGAATGCGCCGTCTTAGCTCAGCAGGAATGTAGACGCTCAAAGCAATTCCTAATTCTTGATTGGATGCAGCGTAGCAGCCGCTCGAGCTTTCACGAGATTGAGTTCGTCAACTTGCGTCAGCAGAAGGTCGAGTTCGTTCGTTTCTTCGACAGATAGCGTCCCCTCGACATTCTTCGCCAGAAGATCGTCCAGTCGTGACTGGTTCTTAGGGGCCAATGCCATATTGGCTAATGCCGTCAATCCCACGGTGGTAACCATTAGGCTTACTTCATTTGGCATTTGATATATCTCCTTTTGCGAGCGTGATTGTCTAAGTATACGAATTAACGGAACGTGATTCCACACGAAAACAGGTGCCAACCGCATCCGATCGATGAAAACATCTAGTTACTCGACCACTTCACAAGGGGAATTGACCATTTTCAGTGCCCGCCACATCTTTCGCTGTTTGTCCCAATCGAGTGTTTTAGCTATCGGACGGAGGTCGGCTTCTTTGATCGAATCGCGGCCTTGGGTGGTTCTAGGCATGAAGAGGATTTCCTCTTGGATGTCGGGGGCGAGGTTGTCTAGCCACATGATCTGCGTCATTCGTGTCGTCGAGATCTGGCCGAAGTGGGCTAGCTCGGATTGGTTAATGATGGCTCCCGTTTGAACCGAAGTGTAGAGCGGATAGCGGATACACAGGCACAAAAAAGTTAAGGTTCAAGCTCGTCTCTTACGGTAGGTGGGAAGGGTTCGCGCCGTCTATTGGCAATCCGAGCGTGACGTATCTGGGGATGAATCTCAACAGGTTTCCCTACTTGAAGGGTTACGCTGTGCTGTAGAAGATCCGCGCGATCCAGCCGAAGGGCAAGCAGGTCCTGTCGCTGTTCTGATCCCAGGAGATGTATGGCCCGATTATCTCTAGCCAACAGCCAAATGGTAGTCACCTTCTAGCAGCGTCGACAACGGACGGACAGAACTCGCTTCTACCTGAGATTCCCCACGAAAACCGTTGCTTCGGGCGTACTCGTCTCATCCTGCGAACTTTAGGCAGCACGCCAGTTCGCACAGTGAGAGGTTGTCTTTCGCGGTCTCTCGTTCGCTGAAACCCCCAATGCTTTGGGCGTTTTTGATTTTACCGGCCCAGCTTGTCGCGCTCTCTAGTTGATAAGCAGTTGCTTGTTACAACGCCGATTGCTTCCGACCCACCGAACCGAACCTCAAACGAACCGACCGCCGGGTTACGCCGCATTACGATCCGGAAGAATGAACCGAGACCGCCTTTGTCGTTTATAATTCGATGTTCGGATCGGATCTGGGATTTCTTAGGAAGACGCCAAATGTCAACTGTCCCCAAGCATTACATAACCCCTGAAGAATATTTGCACCGCGAGAAAAAGGCCGAGTTTCGGTCCGAGTACTTTCGTGGCGAAATGTTTGCCATGGCGGGTGCGTCGGCCAATCACAACTTGATTGTTCTTAACGCAGGCTCCCATCTACGGGAGCAGCTCAAAAAAAAGCCCTGCCGAGTCTATCCGAGCAACTTGAAGCTTCGCATTGAATCGACGGGCTTGTACACTTACCCGGATCTGTCTGTTGTGTGCGGCGAACCTCAGCTTGAATCCGATAGTGGCGAAGTTCTGCTGAACCCAGTAGTGCTCGTCGAAGTCCTATCGGATTCCACCGAGGCATACGATCGAGGAAAGAAGTTCGAACATTACCGAACCATCCCTAGCTTGAAACATTACGTCTTAATTGCCCAAGACCGACACTCGATCGATTGCTTTACGAGATCCGCCGACGGCAGTTGGAATTTGACGAGTTGCCAAGGACTCGACGGAAAGATCAAGTTGGACGCGCTAGACAGCGAACTAGTCGGAGCCGAAGTCTATGACAAGGTAGTCTTTGCAAGTTAGAAAAGCTCAACGCGTTAACCTTACGGTTAAACGGTCATTCGTTGCGCGTGCTCCAATTGTGTTTCGGTCAAGCTTTTCAAACCCGTCGGCGGTATCTTCCCGCAACTTAGTGTTTTTGGCGACTTCCGCAGGCCCAGCGTCCAGGTTCCGAAGCTCGATGCTCTATTTGTAGGAATACCCGGAACCGCACCGAATTGGCGGAACTGATGGGCGATTGCATACACGAGGGTCGGTGTAAGGTAACGGCAAACGCAAGAAGGCGATCATCGACCGCGCTGATAAACTCGACTTCCAGACACGCCAGCATAATGATCGTTGTACTGGCGGTGAATCAAGTCGTCGTCGTGCATGCATGTTTGTCGAACTAGAAATCGCGTACCGAATTTCAAGTCTGGAAATCGTAGAAATTCCGTCATTTGCCAAGTCAAGGACTATGGGCTGGCAAGCTTAGGCTAAAACCACCTTCGGGTTTTGCGGGCAAATTCCCAATGGTCGCTTCCATTTGATAATTGCCAGCTTCCCTCCAACGCAACTCAACCAACTTCCATTCGAATTCATCCCCAGTCAACTTCGATGTGGAAAAGATGTTCTCGACCAGACCGATCTCGCACTCGCGACTCGATGCGTTCAATGATTGGCCTAATGCGCGAAAGTTCAGCTGATCTTGCACTTTGCCTTCATTGTGTATTTCCACCAGGAATCGATGAGTGTGATTTGGTGATAGATCTTCCCGTTTTAAACAGGGAGTCGCTCGAAGCTGCGAGTTCGAATCGATCGTGACTTTGCATAGCACAAATGGTTCGACTGCTCTCTTAAGCTCATCGATATCGGTTGCGTGCATCAACGAACGCATGGCCGGAAGATCATGCACCTTGCTCGATGCAAAAGGAGCCAGCATCAGCAGATTATCTGCTTGCTCAACTACGGAAAGCGATGATTTGTTTTCAGAAGTTCTCCGACGGAGTAGTCGCTCAAAGCGACGAATGGATTCGTCAACGTACTCAATGGCTTCCTGTCGCTGGGTGTCGTTTCCGAACACGCCCTTGGTTTGAATATCGCGAATATGCATTCGCATGCGGTTGATCCATTCGCGGGCGGCATCCTCGCGAAATACTGGCCGGTTGTCTACGTGAACGTAAATTGCACTGGTGTGAGCAACGTCCGGCTGCCAAATAGCATTCCATTGATCGCTTCGCGAGCATCTAGCGACAATCCAACGGCTTTGATCGGCAGGAAAATCTAAGTCGATGTTGGCTACGTTTTCATCCGTTTCAATTTCCTTCAAAACCTCGCCGTTCGAGAGCAGTTGCAAACGGCCGATCGGGAAACGCGATTGAACTTTAACGGTAATGGAAATCGGCTCATTCTTGCCCACAGACAGGACTTCGCCAACCTGCTTTGAATTAACCGTTAAGAATAGAAGTGGTCCTGAGGTTGTGAACGTTCGGCCACGGCGGATTCCATCGATCCACTTCTCATAGCTGAATTCCCCGTCTATCTTCACGTACGCCCTTGCACAGCCAGCGATCCGAGCTGGATGATCACTACCATTGGTGAGTGGCAACTGAAAACCGCAATCCAACAAACGGTAGTAGTCATCAGGATCTATCTGGTCGAGCGAATCCGTGAGAGCATGGATTGCATTCTGGGGAAGTTCATGATTAGCCCCGATACCATGTGCTTCAATACTGATCGCGCCTTGTTCCCGAGCTTGCAGAATCGCGGGCTTATTGATTGGGTAGTCGAGTGAATCGTCGCCAGCGATTTGCGGACCGGTTCCGATGGGCATAACCAACCATTTTAAGTTGAGAAAACAAAGGTGGCCGTACAAATTCTGATTGCGATACTCCTCGGCCATTTCGATATGGTAATCACCGTCACAAAGTCTCTTGATCGGACCGACAGGGGCTTGTGACGGTTTGATAAAAGCATCGACATTGGTTCGATGGAGCAGTGTGAGATTGTTGGCTACTCGCAAATCTTCCGCTCGTTGCACCCTCGCGAGGTCGTCGATTGGTAAGTCAACGTTCCAGGCGTTGGTTACCCAGTGGATATGTGTGTCACCGCTGACCCAGCCCTCTTTCTTCAAATCGATAAAACGACTGGAAGCCAATGTCAGGTCGCATGTTTCGCCAGGTTTTAGGTCGATTGTTTCTCTCTGAAGCAGATGCTCGAAGCCGCGTTCGAGAGTGACGATCGTCGGTCCAGGTGGAACATCGATCTCAAAAGTTCCATCCGCATAGAAGAAAGGTACTCGGTAAGCTCGCGGTACAGTGAAAAGCAGCAATGGCTTTTCCGTAAAGGATCGATTCAACGCAAAAGGGCCGGCATGCCGATACTGATGATCGCTCCCTTCTACCCAAACTCGTGCAGCGGTGGGTAAGTTCAGGTCGCCATCGATGAGTCGCCCGCGAATCCGTGCGGGTTCGAGTTGTTGAATGGGGAATGTAAGCTCATGTGAAACACTGCCCGCTCTTAGTTCAATGCGGGCCGTTGGAGTATCGGCGTACAAAGTAACGAGAAAGAACTGTGACTTGGATGGCAGTACCGTCCATGGCACCGAGTTTTGCTTTTTACCGGCGACGCTCACGGATATGTCAGCAGAAACTTTGTCGCTGTTCTGGATCTCGAGAATGACGCATTTCGAAAGTCCTCGCGCGATGTCGACAGGCAGTATTTCACTCGCGACATCGATTCCCTCGGTGCTCCATTTGCATGCGATCACCGTGTGTAACCCTCGTAGCTTCGCATGCAATGAAGCTCGATTGGCCAGCAACTCATGCAGTGGCAACGCTTGCGGTGTTTGCGTTGCAACATGGAGTTCTGCGAGTGCTTGTTGGATTACGGGTGGCTGGATTTCTGTGGGGCACTCAAGGGCAAGAGCGCTCAAGAATTCGAACTGGAAATAGGCTATTTGTCGGTCAGCCTCATCTACTACATTCTTGTTGGCAATCCATATCGGTGTCTTCCCCGCCTTTATCCCTTTCTGATGAAACTCGGGCGGGTGTGAGTAAAGCAATCCCGCATGCGATATCGCCAGCGACAAGAAAACGATCGTATTGTATCCAATCCATAGGATGTTTCGGCTCTTCGTCACTTTTCCTGCACCTTAAACGTAACTAGTACATCGCTGCGAAACCCCAAGTCTTGGGTTCCCTGTCCCGCATTGAAGTTGAGGACAGCTGTCCGAATTCCTGAATCGCGGCTCTTCAACCTTAGAGTGCGGATTTCGTTCCGTATACCAGTGAGTGCCCCGTGGGGTTGAAGCTCGAACTCTAACCATCGATCTCGCGAGGTTTCATCATCGCTCTGCAGAAACTGCTCGGACTCAACCACCAGTGGAGCTGTGATCCCAGCAGCATTCTCGATTTCGATCAAGAAATCTTTCCAGTCACCTTGTTGTAGTTCCATCGCGATATCCTCGGCATCCGCCTTAACCCTTGATTCAGGAGAAATGCTTACCGTGATCAGAACTTGCGGTTTCGCTCGCTCGACATTGCTAACTTCGGCCGAGGGAATTTGAGTGGATGTTTGCGTCGGTTTGCATCCCGATGCGATGGTAACCGAGAGTAATGCGATGGGAAGCGAGAACAGCTTTATCGTTTTCCATGGACGACTTACGACGCAGAATTTGCGTCTGATTCGCGATTCGCGACTATTCGGCTGCATCATTGAGAATCCTTTGATAAGTCTTTCTGGCATGTTCGTAGTCCAGACGAGCTTGAGGTTGCTCGGCCGGAGCGTACGTAATCTGCTTCTCGAGCCAACATTGTTCCAGGGCGGCGAGACACCATTCTGCGCTTGCACGGACACTCACAGGCTTATTGTCTACATTAACCCAAATTGGATTCGTGTGGGCCGAAGGAAAAATGCGGGCAGCGACCCAGCAACTCCGTTCTGGTTTCGGGTTTTCAAAGCGAAGCTCCTGCATCTTACCGTTGGCTTTCATCTTTTGAGTGGCGACAGGATATCCATTGACGATGAGTTCAACGTCAACGTCGGCCTGACCAGGTTTATAGGCCGCGGCGGTCAACGAGAACGAACCATCATCTGCTTTCTCGAAGTCCATTAAGTGACTCGTGCCATCGCTAACGTAGCTTTCACCACGGCGAAGTGCTTCGACCCATTGGTCATAATCCAACACACCGTCAAGCTTCACATAAACACGTCCTATACCAAGACGCTCCCCTGTCATGCAGGGAAAATCTGTTTCGCCGCTGGCAACAACGTGATGTCCACAATTCAGTACGTGGTACCATATGTTCCACTCTGTCTCACGAGGCGTGTTCATGGTCGCGATGAAGTCAATCGCAGGTTGCTTCTTTCCATCGGGGCCATCTACTTCATGGGTCACCTGCATGATGAACTCATTGGCGCCGATTCCATCAAACGCAGGGATATCGAAATTGGGCAAGCGGTGTGGTCCGTCTATTCCTTCAACGCGACCGACGCTGCGTGTCAGGCCTGCACCGCTGTGAGCTGTTCCGGTTACTGCCCCTTGCTGCTTGGCCCAGCGCAAAGTATTCATTCCAAGCGTTGGCCAATGATGATTTGAGTTTCCTCCAGCGGGAATCTGCTGACGAAGTTTGAGCAAGTTCAAGTGCCCGGACTGATGGGAGCCAAATCCGCTGACTTCGATGTCGTAACGAAGAAGATACGGGTAGCGACTCACGTCGTCTGGCTTGCCCGAAAAGAACTTCTTTTGGAAATCGAAACAAGGCCCCCAGGTGAGGCAGCAACCGACCTTGACATCTTCGCCCATGATATGCCTAAGCATGTCTTTGGGTAACACACCCTGCATCGGGTTCTCGTAGTGCAAACAACCCGCAGCATGAATATGGTGATCGCCGCTCCAGTAGCCAAGTTTGGCAGTGTCGATCCATCGCTCGACCTGATAGCTCAGCGTTACAGGATCATCCCCAACATTCAGCGTTTGCATTTGAACGATGCTCTCTGGACCATGAGAACACTTGACGGTGTATTTCCCACGAGGCAATCGAATGCTTTCGCCAGACTCGCGATAAATCTGGGTTTGAAAGAAGAAATCAGGTGCTTGGCGTTTTGATTGATAGGGATAAACCCGACCTTGATCGTCGCGAATCTCAAAAGCTGCCATGCATGGCGAACCATCTGCATCGGTGACTGCGAATTTGACTTCGGTGCTTGGAACGGTTTGGATTTCTACATCGGTTCCGCTCCATGCACCATTTTCGCCAGCGGCATATTCAAGATTGATCCAATCGATGCGGAATTTGCCCGGGCCCTGCAGGGGATCGATTCGAACGCCTTTCAAATCACCTTCAACAGGGAACTCGATGGCATATTCACGATCACTACCGGGGTCGAGTTGAAATACCATTTGTCGGCCGCCATCGGGTTGCGGTAACTGTTCAGTCCACCAAAAAACTTGCCCAACCCCTGGTCCATCGGGACGTCCCCAGAAACGAAGCACCATCCGTCCGCCTCGGGCTGAAACGGGTGCCGACAAAAATGGATCGTCTCCCGTGGCCTCAAGAAATAGAGACTGATCACGCACTACCATTTTCAAATCATTGAGTTCTCCCCACCCATCTGAATCTTTATCAAATCGAAATTGTCGAATGACCGAAGACTTAGCGGAACCAGCGATGCCTGCGTTGAACTCGAGACGAGCCTTCCGTTTGCCGACGGTGGTGGAGGATAGCTGGACAATACGGTATTCCAATTCCAATCCGCTGAGATTGGCGTTGAGAGGTCGACCATCATACATCGACAGAGCCAACCAACGATTGTCGATGTCATCTTTTGGACCGTGTGGAATGGGCCTCGCGTTAGGGCTGTCCACACGTAGCTTGGATTGAACCCCAGCCCGATTGACGACTTTTACAAGCATGGCTCGCCAGCCGTTTTCCGCTAGATCCATCGTCGCACCCGGTGTTACAGTCGTCTCACCATCGTTACGGATTTCGATGGAGGCGACGCACAAGGGATCTAGCATTCGCTGTATGCTGGATGTGATTTTAGTGTCACTCGGCTCTTTCTTCAGAAGGTTGAGCCTTTCGATTTGCTCCGGCGTGAATGGTGCTCCAATCGATTGCATGGCTTCGCTTAGCCGGTTGGTAATAAGTAACAACGGTTGTGCATCGACCCGCTCAACATTTGGCATCGATCCGCTTTGAGCGCACGTTAGAGAGGGCCCAAACATCCCGATGGACCAGGACATAACCGACAGAATAAGTACGTATTTGCTCTTGGTCACTTGATTGCTTCTTTCGACGCATTGCCATTGCAGAAACTAGCTCAACTTGCAGGATATCCTACAAGTTGAAGTTCTTAAAGGGATACAAGTATGCAAACTTCGAAAACGGCTAGCACAGGACGGCCGTTGCTGGTCGACCAGGTGTTGGGTTCGTTGACTGGCTACATCCGCAGTGAAGGGCTCAGCCCTGGGGATCGCCTACCGAGCGAGGCAGAATTGGTTAATCGCATGCATTGCAGTCGCAATGTGCTGCGCGAGGCTGTTGGACGATTGATCTCGTTGGGGTTGGTGGAGGCCCGGCGCGGAAGCGGCATGTTTGTCGGTACGACGGATACCATTCGCTCCTGTGCGTTATTGCTCCGTTCCTCACTGACAATTTCCATCAATGACTTGATTGAGTTCGCGGAGTTTCGTCGTGCACTCGAAGGCTACTCCGCTCGACAGGCAGCCACCCACGCGACCGACGCGGAACTAGCGGAACTGGGATCGATGGCGACCGCAATAGACGACCCTGACATATCGCGTGAGGAAAGCCTTACGCGTGATTCGGCATTCCATCTGCGGCTGATGGAGATTGGGGGAAACCGCTTGATGGCCGCGCTCTTGGAAGCGTTGCTCGATTTCATGCAGACTTCCATGGATTCTACGACCGCCACGCCGCGCGATATAGACACTAGTCGTCAGCTTCACGCGGCGATTATGGATGGGCTGATACGGCGCGATCCTGACGCGGCAGAAAGTGCGATGGAGTTGAATCGCCAACATACGGTCAACCGCTTAAAGCTTCTTACAAAGACTCCGTAAATTCATAACATAAAACAGACCGCCATCATGACTGTACGACGCCGTGATTTTCTCGCAACAATTCCCGTCGCACTTGCATCGGCAACAGCCTTTGCTCGCCAGGGAGATGTGAATGAAGCGCTCCGTGCCTTCTTGCAACCGCATGTACTAAAGCGCAGTACGCTCGACCAATTTCTTGATTCGAAAGCTCAGGTGTGGGCAAAGTTCGATCCTGAACTTGGTTACCTATTGAGAAATGCGTTCGTACGCGATGGCGTTGATGGCTGCCACACGCTAGCTCGGTATCAGAAGTCAGGTCAGCGTCAGCAGGTCAATTTCCCCGATCAGCCCTGTCGTGTGAATACCTACGGCGACAGTTTTACTCAGGGGCATCAGGTCAGCGACGGCGAAACATGGCAGGAGATACTGGCCGCTCATTTTTGTGAACCCATCCGGAACTTTGGAGTTGGTGGATTCGGCGTTTATCAAGCGTATCGGCGGTTGCTTCGGAACGAAGCGACTGATCAGGCGGCGAAATACTTAATTTTTAATATCTGGGGAGACGACCATCTCCGCAGCGTTTATGCCTGGCGCTGGTTAGCCTTTCCGGACAATGCAATCGAATCGATGTCCGGGACGATGTTTCATGCCAATCCTTGGGTCCATGCCCGGTTGAATGACCGGGGTGAGTTGGTTGAATGCGATAGCCTATGCCCCACCGAAGCTTCTCTCTATCAGTTATGTGACTTGGCATTTCTGATCGATACGTTCCGAGATGATGAAATCGCACATTTGCTGTTCGCGCAGCGCACCGGCGCCTTTCTCAGTATCGAAGTGCTCGAGAAAGTGGCTGGCAAGTGCCAGCGAAATGTGCCCGTTTTATCTAGCCCGGAAGCGATCAAGGCTGGCGCTACGCAACTGTTGCATGCATATGCGGTGCGAGTTGGCATCAAGATCATGGATCGTCTGCAGGATTTCTGCAAACAGAATCACAAGGAGCTTATGGTACTTTTGAGCTATCCGGTGGGGGCCGTCTGGCACGCGTGCAATCGCAGCTCATCTGACGACCCAGATAACACGGACTGGCATCCGCAATATTTCAAAGACCACCTCGCGGAGCGAGGAATTCGGATGGTGGATAGTCTGCCAGCGCACGTTACCGAGTTTGATAGTTTCAGGTTGTCCGCGAAAGAGTACGTCGATCGATATTACATCGGACACTATACCCCACGCGGAAATCACTTCTTTGCGTATGCCAATAAGGACGCGATTCGCAACTGGTTGAATCCTCCCCCGCCCGCCTACCAGAACAACCAGGAACCGTTGATACGCTTCAAGGGATATCTACCAGGCTGAGTTCGGTCATTGAGCATAACACAATGACTGGAGACTTGCCGTTGTATACGTATGAGGATTTGAAGACGCATATTCTGCTATAAGTCTACCGGAGCACTCGGTAGTACGAGAGTTGGGCGAAGACGAGAATATGCCTGAGTTCATTCCGCCGTGCATGATGGCCGACTCTTCGTCTCCGCGATGCTCGCAATGAATAAGCTGGGCTAAAGCACTGGTTTCATGCCACGCAACCAGCTAAACTACAGTTCCCGCCTGCATCCCTCCCTGAACCCCCGCCTTTGGAGGCGAAGATGGTCGCTGATTCCGTTGTCACCTTTCAAAGTGTGACTTTACGCAGTAGTACGCTTCAAAGTTGCACCTCACGCAGTTGCACCTCACGCAGTTGCACCTCACGCAGTTGCACCTCACGCAGCGGCAACCTAAACGGTGGCAGGCGAGCTATTTTCATTCTTGCGATTGCCATAGCTTCGTTGCTGCTGCCATCGTCTGCCGTATGTGCTCAATTGGCGGTATTCCCCGACAAGCTGGAGCTCACCGGGCAAGATCCGATTCACGGCGTGGTTGTCTCGCTGACCGATGATCAGGGAGCAGTCACCGATGTTTCCCATCGCGTCACGTTCGAAGTTGATAAACCTGGACTGGTTGCAATCGATCATCACGGTGTGATTGAAGCTCAGGCCGCGGGCGATGCGGTACTGATTGTCAAACTCGATGAGATGTCGGTCTCTGTGCCGATCACGGTGACAAACTTCGACACTAAACATCCGCCGTCGTTCATGCAAGACGTCCTGCCGATACTAACGCGCAGCGGCTGCAACACGGGTGCTTGCCACGGCAAACTCTCTGGCCAGAATGGCTTTCGACTATCGCTTCGCGGATACGCGCCCGAATGGGATCACGATTGGATTGCGAAGGAAGTCAGCGGTCGCCGAGTCGATTTCGATTTTCCAGAAGAAAGTCTACTGCTGACCAAACCCTCCGGCGGCGTCGCACATGAAGGGGGCGTACGGTTTCGCCCCGAGTCGCGAATGTGGCGGACTTTGCGTGATTGGGTTGCGGCTCGCGCTCCTGCACCCCTTGCTAACGAACCTGATGTTGCACGATTGGAAGTTCTACCAGGCAACCGTTCCATGACCCTTGATCAGACGCAACAACTGCTCGTGCGCGCTCATTACACCGACGGACGCGTTCGCGATGTGACTTGGCTGGCTCAGTTCTTTTCTAACGATCCAAATAAGGTATCAGTCAATTCAAATGGCCTAGTGAAAGCGTTGCGTTATGGCGAAACGGGAGTGCGTGTTCATTTCCAGAGCCAAGTCGAAGTGGTCCGTTTCACGATGCCCTTTCCTTACAAGGTTGCTCCGGAGCTTTATGCTGCGGAGCAAAATGTTATCGACGGGCCTTTGTTTGCAAAGCTGAAACAACTTCAAGTGCCGCCGGTTGGCCCCTGCAGCGATCTAACGTTTTTGCGTCGCGTTTACTTGGATGCTGCTGGTATCCTACCAACACCCGCAGAGGTTATTGCATTCCAATCCGACACGAGTCCTGATAAACGCAGTCGCGTTATCAACGCATTGCTCGATCGACCCGAGTTTACCGACTATTGGACCCTGCAATTGGCGGACTTGCTGCAGAACCGCAAAGAGCGTGATCATGATGTGCGAGGGCAAAAAGGAGTCAAGGCGTTTCATCAATGGCTGCGCGACCAAGTCGCTTCGAATCGTCGGTGGAGCGATATTGCTCGTGACGTGTTGCTGGCCAGAGGGGATGTGGTCTCGCAACCGCAGGCGGGCTATTTCGTCACGGTTGTCGGCGAGTTTCAAAAAGTGGAAGAGAGCGAATTGCCCGATAGCGTCGCACAGTCTTTTCTCGGAATTCGTATTGGATGCGCCCGTTGCCACAACCATCCTTTGGAACGCTACACTCAAGACGACTTCTATCACTTTGCCGCTTGCTTTGCGAAAGTGAATCTCGACCGCCAGAATCCGCAAAGCGGTAACAGCGCGGTGACAACCACGAGCCGCGATGAAAACGAACAACATAAACGAATTGCCGAAGCGGCCAAAAAGCTGGCTGAAGTTTGCTTAGCAACGCTGCCCGAAGACGAGAAGAAAAAGCAAATCGCGGATAGGCAACGCGAACTTGATATGCAGACTAGCCGACTGGAGGAAATTCGCCTGCGCAGTCCAGGAGTAACTCAGCCGCGCACCGGAAAGTTTGTTGCCCCGCAAACGCTCGACCGTGTTGCAGTGCCGTTCGAAACGGGCAGTGACCCTCGCATTGCGTTCGTGAACTGGACCATCGACAACGAGTACTTTTCCGGAGCGATGGTCAACCGTTTATGGAAGCATTTCTTCTCGGTCGGACTTGTTGAGCCGGTCGATGACCTGCGAGCTAGCAATCCACCCTCCAACCCCGAACTATGGAAGGTGCTCAATACCGAGTTTCGAGCCAGCAATTTTGACTTGCGACACATCATTCGCTTGATTTTGAATTCGCGAGCCTACCAACTCGACTCAGCGAACACGTCGGAAAACGAAAATGACAAGACCTTTTATTCTCATTACTATGCCAGACGCTTGCCGTCAGAAGTTATGCTCGATGCGATTGCGGTGGCGACCGAGATTCCCAATCGCTTTCCTGGTTACCCAATCGGTGTTCGCGCCACGCAGGTCGCCGATCCCGCCGCCGATTCCTATTTCTTGACACTATTCGGACGCAGCGATCGCGTCACGGCATGTGCTTGTGAACGTAAGGGTGAGGTCACGTTGCCACAGTTGCTGCACCTGAGCAACGATGAGAATCTAATTAAGAACATTCGCGCGCCCGAAGGCCGGTTATCCAGCCTCCTGCATAATGCTGACTCGGACACCGTGACAGAACAAGTTTTCCTCGCGACGCTCAGTCGTTTGCCGGATGACGCGGAACGAGCGGCACTACGTGCTGCGATGACCGCCACCGAAACCGCGATCGAATCTGAGAAGACTAGTAATCGTGAAGACGTTTTCGCAGATCTGTTTTGGGCGTTACTAAACTCGAAAGAGTTCGCTTTTAACCACTAACCACACCGAATGTTATGATCGACGTATCCATTGCCAATCATCGTTCAAGCCTATGCAACGGTGTATCGCGCCGCAACTTTATTCGTGTCGGCGCGCTAGCTCCGCTGGGGCTTTCTTTGCCGCAACTACTGGCTGCAGAGGCTTCCACGCAACGAGCACGAGCAAAGTCGGTGATTCTGATTTTCCTGGGGGGTGGTTTGTCTCATCATGACTCGTTCGACATGAAGCCCACTGCTGTCGAGCAAATCCGTGGCAAGTACAACAGTATCGCCACAAATGTTCCAGGGCTTCACATTTGCGAATTGCTTCCTAAAACGGCTCAGGTGATGGACAAGTTGACGCTCGTGCGAAGCGGATCGCATGAGAACGATCATCATGAAACGGCAACGAACTGGGTCTTGTCGGGCAGATTCGGAACGCCGTTTGGCGACCATCCGGCGATCGGTGCCATCGTAGCACATGAAACCGGTTTTGATGGTGTGGTTCCGCCTTATGTCGCGGTGCCACGCAACCCTTCGTTCACATGGGAACTAGGGAAAAGCGTCTGGTTGGGCGGTCGTTGTGAATCGTTCAAAGCGGGAAATCCCAGCGAGGAGAATTACCGCGTTCGAGATCTTGCCGCTCCAGCCAACGCCACGCCGCAAGCGCTCGAACGCCGCAAATCTTTGCTGGCTGCCGTCGACCAGCTCGCGGATCGAGTCAAGCGAAATGACCAGATTGAAACGTACAATGAATTCAGTCGTAAGGCAGCTGAAATGGTCCTTTCGCCCCAGGCTCAAGCGGCTTTCGCAATCGACCGCGAAGAGTCAACAACGCGCGACGCTTACGGACGCAATGAATTTGGCCAAAGTGCTCTGCTGGCCAGACGGCTCGTCGAAAACGGCGTGCGGTTTGTCACGGTCAACTACGGCGGATGGGATCACCATGGCGAAATTTTTAAAGGGCTGGACAAGAAATTGCCCGAGTTCGATCAGGGGTTCAGCGCGTTGATGAACGACTTGGACCAGCTTGGACTGCTAGCCGATACGATGGTGTTGGCGATGGGTGAGTTTGGTCGGACGCCTAAAGTGAACGATAAGGCTGGTCGCGATCACTGGGGGCGTGCCGGTTCGATGCTGTGGGCCGGTGCGGGCGTTGCTCGTGGAGGCGTGATCGGGTCGACAGATAAGAACGGAGCATACGTGACCGATCGTCCTGTCCGGCCAGCGGACGTTGCTTGGACCGTTTACGATGCCCTGGGGATCGATCCTGCAAAAGAGTTGCACACACCTGAGGGACGCCCCGTGTCGATCCTTGCGGAAGGGGCCACGATTAAGGAACTGTATTCATGAGACATGCTGTAGCAAGGGGTTTCGATTGGGCTCGATTCCTTCGGTGTGCCGATGGCCCTTTTTCTCACACCGGCCTTAGTATCTTAACCTTCACCGCACTGTTGTTGCTGGCAGTCGTTGGCCCTCACCTGCAAGCTCAGAGTCCCGTAGCGACTGCGCCGAGCATCACGGCAAGCGAACCCGCGGCGCTAGTCAGAGGGCGCAAGGAGACGTTCAAGCTACGTGGCTTTGAACTCAAGGGTGCGACTCAACTTCGTTTTCCATCCGCTGAGCAAATCGTTGTCGAACTGAAAGAAACCAGCGACGCTGGTCAGGCAAAAGGATTGGAGAATAAAGTGGTCGGCGACAAGCAACTGGTCGCCGAAATCACGTTGCCTGCCGACGTGCCAACTGGCTTGATTGAATATGTTGTGGTAACACCCGCTGGAGAAGCAAAAAGTAAAATCATCGTGCTCGCTTCAGAATTAACGTTCGACGAACGCGAACCAAATGATGGATTCCGCGACGCCCAGAAACTTACAATTGGCCAAGCGGTTCGCGGCAGTATTCAAGGCGATAAGGATGTCGACGTCTTCGCATATCCCTCGGTGGCTGGTCAACAATATCGAATCACTGTCACCAGCGGTGGCCCATTGCTGATGGATGTGGCGGTCCAGTGTTACGACGCACGTGGCCAGTTTCTTGCGGCTGCCGATGATGGCCCAACAAGAGATCCAGTCATGCTTCTGACGACAAAAGCCGAAGGCCCGATCTATGTATGTGTAAGTAGTTCGCACGACCTCGGTGGCCCATGGCACAGTTATTTGATGACGATTGAGGAAGTGAAATGAAGCGATTCTTGTACAGAATCATGGTCCTCATGTTTGCAGTCTCCTGCAATGCGGTCCCCATTAATGCCGTGCTGGTTGCCGATGACACTCCGGTTTCCTTTCATCGCCAAGTGATGCCGCTTCTACGCATTCACTGTGTCGGTTGTCATAAACCGGGAAAGCAAGGTGGCGGACTTGATTTGACGACTCATCGCGGGTTGTTGAACGGTGGTGAGACCGGTACTTCGATTCTTCCCGGCAATGCTGATGCCAGCCCATTGGTCACGCAGGTGTGCGGCAAGCCGCCTGAAATGCCTAAGGATGGTGAACCCCTTTTATCGCAAGAGATCGATTTGCTCCGTCGTTGGGTGACCGAAGGTGCCGCAGAGGATGAGCCGATGCGTATTCTCACACGACGGCCACCAGAACCGCTGAGCTACACTTCATTACCTGTGGTGCGTGCCATTGCATTTTCCCCCGACGGCAACCTGTTGGCAGTACCTGCTCGGCATGAGATTCTACTGCACCGAGCAGATGGATCGGGCATTGTCGCACGGTTGCTCGGTGATTCACCTCGGCTTGAGGCGCTCACGTTTTCTCGCGATGGCAGCTTGCTGGTCGCTAGCGGTGGCGCTGCATCCGAATTCGGCGAGATCCAGATCTGGGATACCGCGAAGCGAGAATTAGTTAGTTCGATCAAAGGATCGACAGATTCGTTTTATGGAGTTGCGATTTCTCATGACAATCGATTCGTAGCCGTCGGTTGTGCGGACAAACTGGTGCGAGTCTTTAGCGTCGCTGACGGAGTTGAAGTGATGCGTTGTGACAATCATCTGGACTGGGTCTTCGGATCAGCCTTCACCAACGATGGTACGCGACTGGCGACCATTAGCCGTGACAAAGCGGCGAAGCTGATCGATGTTTCAACAGGTCACCTGATCGACGACATCAATCAGACGCGTGATCCATTGATTTGTATGGCTCGGCATCCCATTGACGATCTGATCGCTACGGGTGGAACCGAAGGGAAGATACGCTTGTTTCGTATGGCGCCACGAGGCGGACGATTGGCTGAAGGCGACAACAAAGAAGAGAGTTTCGTTCGCGAGTTCGAACACATGGCGTCACCGATTCAATCGATTGCTTTCAGTCCTGACGGTACGACCGTCGCTTGCGGTGTCGTTAGCGGAGAAGTCCGAATCTTTAAAACCGAAAATGGCCAGCGTCTCGCGCAGATTAAAGTCGGTAGCGGCCCCATCTTCGCTCTTGCTTTCACACCCGACGGCAAACGAATCGCGACTGGTGGCTATGATGGCAACATCCGTTACTACGACGCAACAAACGGATCACCGCTTCAGGATTTCCCCAGCGTCACGATCCGTTGAAGTCTCTCACTCCCGCTCCAGCAAAATCCATCAATCAATGACTTCCCATCCATCCAACAGGGTCAGCCATTTTTAAGCCGTTCTGTTTGGTCGCATTCTTCGTTACCTACCCCTTGTTAATCCGGCGGTCGAATCATTTGAGGTCCGGTGGGTGAAATGCTAACATAGGTAAGAATGGTCATCCTCAGGTTTGTTCGCCTTCGTGCTTTCAGGCTGCGCACCCATTTTCGTACTTTCGCCGCCAGATTACGTCTCTTTATGATTTAGAGAATGAGCCGATACCGCGGTTATCCGATTCCACCGAGTCATACGATCGCGGAAAGAAGTTCGAAAGTCTACGACAAGGTAGTCTTTCCAAGTTAGATTTCCCGAGCTCATCGCTACTGCGGAGGACTTGTGGTTGTGGGCCCCTTATTCGCCGTTGCTTGTTCCTGTCGAGCGTCTGGTCCTTGCGATACGATCTTACCAATGATCTTTTTCTGAAAGACCGCGAAAACAAGCCAGCGATCTTCTTGAATTTGAGGTATCGACAGAATAGCCGAAGCCTGCCATTTTAATGCGATGAATTGAAGAACGTTTTGTATAGGAGCCCCATAAGCTATGAAGTTCACTGTTCGAACCTTGATCTTTTTTACTCTATTGGTCGCATTATCCACTCATGCATTTCTGCAGTGGCAGAGAATCAACCAGGTTAAGGCAGATATCGTTTCGGTTAAGACGGAAATCAATCGTTTGAACTTTGACACCGAGTACGTAGCTTCCCATACACAGGTCTGTGAACTCGCGATCGCAAACAACCCGCTACCTTCGCCGTTCTTTCTCGCTGCGAAACGGCGACATGAGGAAATAGCAGGAACATCGCACGGGAATGCAAAGTGAACAACGTTGCATCGACGAAAAGCGTTGGTTGGATGTGGCAAATAGGGATCGCTGCTTGTATCGCTGTTGCTGTATGCGGATTGATACTGCGCTCGCAAGCGGTCATGCTGGAGCGAGTGCACGACTCGCTCCAGGCTGAGTTGCGAGATAAGCAACAGCGCAAACAGCGGCTTGATGATTTGGTGACTCAGGCTCGCGCAATTCAAGTTCAGCAGTCGTCTGAATTGAAGGAGCTGAAACAACTGCAAAAAAGAGTCACAACACGAGACCAGTTCCTGGTCACTAGCGGCGAGAAGATCGTCCGTCAACTTGCCGTTTATTCCCCATCCAGCGAACGCAGAATGATCCTTTATGTACCGTCAGGCAACCATCGCTTGATCTATGCCGTGAAAGAAGCTTTAGGCACGCCCACCGAGGCTTACAGCGCACTTGCGAACTGGGGAGACGATCATCGTCAAATTCAAGACACGACAGAGATTCCCTTAACGGGAGGAACCGTCTATGAGTTGCGGATAGGTATCAAGAAAGTGGCGGACAGCTCAATAAGTATTCAACTGATCGGCCCGGGAGACATGGCGGTACACGACGACTCTTTCGCGTTGAGCCATGTTGCGTTTCAAGGCTTGAACAACTGGCAAAACGACTCCGATATATTCGCCACTTATCCGAATGAAATCAGATCCGTTGGCGATGCCAAAATGCATATTGATGCGAAAAAATCGGCTCCAGTAACACCGCTATTGACCTTCACACTCGATCACCTTGGCGGCAAAGATCAAGACAGCCAAGGTCGTGTGAAAATGCGATTCTGGATCGACTCCGATTCACCGCCATGCATGTCGGACATCAGCGTCGCAGTTGGATACGACTTTCTCTCAAGTAACTTGCGTCACACTCGGCAGATTACGAAGAGTCAAGCCATCACCAAAACATTCCAGTCCTGCGACGGCTCCAGTCGTTATTACTTTGTAGATGGGTACTTCGATTGCAATGCTTATCCTTAACTGAGCCCGATTTGCCGTGGGCTGTGAACGTGATTCCTAGGCATTCACAACTATTGAGCTCAGTCGACGTCGATTGCGATCAGAGAAGGATTTATTGAAATGAACAGATACGATGACGACAAAATCGCTGGCCAGAGGGCGATTGCACTTTTTGCAGACCTTGGGGCGGAAGCAGAGCTTAAGCATGTACTTGCGATGGGAGTACCAACGCTCGAACCGTAAAAAACGAGAGAGTCATCACGAAAACCGTGGCTTCCGGTATACTCGTCTCATCCTGCGAACTCTAGGCTGCTAACACTCGCTACACGCGAGAAGAAGGCCAGGCTCTTCAGAAGAAGATGGGTCTATTGGCAAAAGACCATGTGGCAAAGGAATTTGGCTTTGCGGTAGAGGATGTTGAACGCATGCCTACAGTAGGGAACAATGTTATCGATTCGCTCCTTCAAACTCCGCGCTAGTTTTTTCATCGGCGTGATCTTGGTACGAATGACTCGCTGATACCAATCTCTGAAGTAACTCTTTGCCTTCCCCTCTGTCTCGTGGGCCCAGAGATCGCGTAAGAGCTCTTTGTAGGACCAAGGTCGGCTTCGCAGTCACGTCACTCAGCCAGGGGGCTGATGATCGGATTTTAGCGGTCCAAGTCGCTTAGCATCGGCTAGTTCTTTAGCAAGCTCCCTAAGCCCATCGACCATGTCGATGCGATTAGTAACAGCCTTCGAAAACATGTCCACGCCCATACCACTGGATAGATTTTTCTGCTTCGTGGTCGAGAGTTTGATATTGGTTACCCAAATTATTTTGCTTGACGATGACATCATCGAATTCGCTTTCATCTTGATCAATCCGTCTCTTGAAACAAACTTTGATCGCTTTGGAGCCAACGACAGGCTTGACACACGACAAATCCATCGTGCGATAATAATGTCGTACGAAAAAAGGGCGGCAGGAGGAAAGATGGCAAATCAGATTGGCCCAAAAAACGTCGTCGGACGCGACAAGCTTATCGATTCCGTATGGAGAAAACTGGAAACCAATTCCCTTCGGTTTACAGCAGAACGTCGCGTTGGCAAGACCACCGTGATGACGAAAATGTCCGCGGAACCGCAGCCTGGTTACCACGTTTTTTTCATGGATGTTGAAGGGATCTGCGAGCATAACAAAGACACGAAAATCCTACTGATTTTCGATGAACTACCTTACATGCTTCAAAAAATCGCGTCGATCGGCAGGGATAATGAATCAAAAACCCAAGCGATCACCCTACTGGATACTTTGCGTTCAGTTCGCCAGAAGTACACAAATCTTCGCATGATCTATGCCGGCTCCGTTGGCTTGCACCACGTCCTTAACGACATCACGGGAAAACCCCTGCGCGATGATGATATAGCTCGAGCAATCCTCGACCATATGGCTACCTTGACGCACCCACAGTCCATCGAACAAATTTGGAATGTAGTCAAAAGCAGTTTTCAACTTAACGATCGAAACCACATCGTTAACCTCTTGAAGTCCCTCGCTCTAGACCATTACTTGAATTGCGACCAGACAAAGCGATACTACTTTCGCTTTCCCTTGATTCAGAAGTGGTGGAAATTAGCACAGGGGCTCGAGGGATGAGAGAAAGACATCTGCTTTCAACCTACACACCAAGCAACACCCCTTATGCGATCTTAAAGCGAATTTTCGTGCAAAGGCACAAGCTTCTCGAACGAATCGTCGGACGACTTGCCAAAAGCATGGCAACCGAAGACAAAAACCACATCCTCCTTGTCGGACCTCGAGGATGCGGGAAAACCAATCTTGTCACCCTCGCCGTTTGGGCACTGCAAGATAAGAGCGAACTCGATGATTGCATGCGGATTGCTTGGCTCGGTGAAGACGATACATTTACTGGACTCGTTCACCTGGCATTCGGAATTGCCAGTCGATTGGCGCAAGAGTATCCCAACGAGTTCCCGGCCGACTTTAAAAATCCAGTTCGCGGACTATCGCAAGATGACGCCGCTCTTTCGGTGTTGCATTCGACGATCAAACATCTTGGGAATCGCAACTTGCTCCTCGTCACGGAAAACATGGATCAGACCTTCCATAGCCTGGGCGATACAGGCCAAAAAAAATGGCGAGCGTTCCTGCAAGAGACGAGAAAGATCGCCACACTCGCGACGGCCCAACGTTTGTTCACCGGGGTATCGAGTCGAAACGACCCCTTCTTTGGTTTTTTTGACATCCAGCACTTAGAGCCTCTTTCCGTCGACCAAGCAGCCGAATTGATGGCTCGTATCAGCCTCGAACAGTCCAAGCCGGAGCTTGTCGAGTATCTGAAATCCCCTGAAGGTCGTTTTCGAGTTCGTGCGTTGCACTACCTCGCCGGTGGTAATCACCGGATGTACGTTTTATTAGCAGAGTTTCTGACTAAGAAATCTCTCAACGACCTCGTTTCGGCGCTTGAAGGTCTAGCCAATGACTTGACCCCATTCTTCCAAGAACGTATGCGTTCTCTGCCAGATCAGCAGCGTCAACTCGTCCAATGCTTGTGCGATGCGCAGGGCGCGATGACTGTAAAGCAGATTGCAGGCGAGACGTTTATCGAAGAACGAACCTGCGCTAAGCAACTTGGCAATCTAAAGTCCACGGGATACGTTCGGTCAGAAAAGCGGGGCAAAGAATCGTACTATGACATGGTAGAACCGCTTATGCGCCTTTGCTTGGAAGCCAAAACCCAACACGGTCGTCCACTGAGACTCGTAGCTCGATTCCTTCGCGCATGGTTTTCCCTAACAGCCTTGCGAAAGGGAGCGACCGAAACAAACGCGGGTCGAGCAGTCGCCTACGATCGGCAAGGCGACACACTAAAAGAATTGGCTGACTACTCCGCTGTCATCGACATGCCCGACGCGCCGGTTGACCAAGAAGTATTGGCTCGCCTTAATCGAGGTGCTCGCTATTGGCAAGACGGACTATTTCGAGATAGCGCTGAGGATTATGAAGCCGTCCTACAAATCAAATCCGTTTCTTCTCTGCATCGCACCGAAGCACTTTTCGCGGTAGTCGAGCCAATGATCGCTTACTGCAATCAAGATGATCTAGCCAAAGCACTCAAGAGAGCATTCGAACTTGGAACCCCCGCGACCGATGCGTATGGTGGGACCCCAAACGATCTATTGGCGATGGTACTCAAAAAAAGCCCGGTCGAGTGGTCAAGCTACGTGTCACAGATCGCTTCGCTGTACATTCAATATGGAGTCGCAGAGAAGCTAGGCCAAGGCGTCACTCAGTCAATCCATCTTCTCGATGAAGGCGGTTTCTCCCAATCGCAGATCGACACATGGAATGCAGCATGGCAACATGCCGGGAATGACTGCGAAGACCTGGAAATTCCATTGCGTTGTCTCAACGCTACTGTCGAAGTCATGAAAACCCAGCCACGATCGGATCGCCCGCTGTTTCGATTACCGATAGAAATTCGTCAGCTCATTCGACCGCTTCTGAAACACTCCCTAGGGGAACCTTAACCCCTTTCCGCTAGGCGTCCATCACTGCCGCCCTGACGTGAATTGATGAGTTCGCCCGCCCACTATTCAACACCGAGTCATTTGGCCAACTTACGGATCCAAGCACAAGTAGTTTAACTTTGGTTGATCAACGCTCATTACTGGTTTGCTTCTTCAGCCTCATTGGCTCTCTAACGATTGTATACGGGTTCAGCGAGCCATTTCAAAAGCGTCGCGCGAAGCAACACCAACTCAAATCACTGGGTGCATTCGCAGTAGCATTTGATGCAAATGGCGCCGTTTCGTCCGCTCGCTTCCGTCATTTGATCGCCCCAGAGTTCGCTGAAGCATGCGATGAGCTTCAAGTCGTCGACCTCAAAGGCGTTGTCAGAATTCGCCAAAGTCTTCAAGTGCTCACCCGTCTAAAATCATTGCGCATGGTCATTTTAAGTGTCAGCGATGTGAGAGATGAAGACATACAGCTTCTACCCAAGATCTCTGGCCTGAGGCATATTTGGATGACGAATACCAATTTGACGGACCAATGTGTAGAGGACCTCGCCAAAATTGATCGCCTTGAAATCCTCAAGCTCGACGGAACCGACATTAGCGCCGATGGGATCGAACGCCTTAGGCGATTGAGACCAAACGTGAAGATCGAAGGAGGCATTCGTGCGCAATAGTTATTGCAACGAAGAGAAAAGGGCCAAAGCGACTACTTCTACGACTCAAAGCGTCTTGTGGGACATGTTCCTAGTCTTGGGTATCCTCACCGCTACATGTTGCCTGACTTTGCATCAAGCGGGGCTCAACGACTTCAATACTCCTATCAGCGTTGAGTATGCGGAAGGCAATCGGCTCGCGATCCTTTTCTTTTGTTCGTCGCTAACTTTGACAATTGCGACCGGACTGCTGTACCGATATTTCGGTCAATCGATAGCAGCCCTTGTAGCGTTCTTGGTACTTCTTTGTCTGGTTACGGTTGTTGCGTCGGAGCCACATTCAATCGTCCACTTTTATGCGTTTTATGCAACCTTGTTCGGAGCAATTCTCGCTCCGCTTTTCGCTTTATGGAAACTAAAGTTATGGCGAAGTTTTTGGGGCCTCCATGCAATTTCGCTGACGGTGATTTCGCTGACGGTGATTTTGCTGCTCACTTGGGCTGGCACCAAGAACTGGGATCTAGGAGGTATCGGAATCGTACAGCGCATTGGGGTCATCGTGGCATTGCTTTCCAACTCGTACGTTCTTAACCACTGTCGGCATCTTCGGCATAGTGGGTAGTTCTAAGGGTTCAAGGGCATGGCCACCTAAATCAAGCTTTCCATTGCAGGCTAGATGGACGGGGTTTCTTGTTCCCGCTAAGCTAACAACAGGCCAGTCGACATCAGATGGCCCTCTTGGCGGATCGCTCGCAACGGAGTCCCGAGACCTCGCGGCTGCCTTGCCGTTACTTTAATCTATTTATCAGGAATCATCGGGACCCTCGGAGTAGTAATGCTATTCGCACAGTAGGCCTGCCACGCTCTCCTCGCTAACACGTGAACACAGAGGACTAGCCTAAAGCCCCAAGGTTGCTTCGATGAAGCGAGAACCGACGTTGGTGAAGTTGAAGGCATGTAGCCCGTGGGCTTCAGCAAGATCGCGACAAAAGCGAACGCCACGCACCGAATTGCCCATAGGGTCGAGCAACGGAGAGAATGTTCCAATTCCAAACTGGCGGTTTACAACCGCAGTTAATCCGCCTGATACCCCACTCTTGGCCGGCATGCCGACGCGAAAAGCCCACTCGCCGGCGAAGTCGTACATGCCGCAAGTAAACATGACACTTAAAACGTCTCGGACAGTCTCAAGCCCTAGAACAGGGCGTCCGGTCAACGGGTTTGTACCCATGTTCGCTAACGTTGCCCCCATCATCGCCAAGTCTCTCGCTGTCACCAGAACCGAGCACTGACGAAAATAGGCTTCAAGCACCTCATCCACGTTCTGATCCAGCAGATTCAGATTCCGCAAAAAATACCCGATCGCCCGATTACGATGCCCAGTCTCCGATTCCGATCGATAAGTATTCTCGTCGATACGCAACTGACGCCCTGCGGCTTCACTCAAGGTGTGCAGTGCATGCTCTACTTTTTCTGATGCTGTTTTACCCGGTATAAGCGATGTAGCTACGATCGCCCCTGGATTGATCATCGCGTTGTATGGACGTTCCCCTTTTTGCATTTCGATAGAGTTGAACGCATCGCCACTGGGCTCGACGCCGATCAAACGCAGTACTTCATCGCGTCCTAATGCATCCAACGCGACTCCGTAAATGAAGGGCTTTGACACCGACTGGATGGTAAACTCGATCTGGCTGTCCCCGAATTCCAGAACGTGTCCATTGACATCCGCCAACGCAATCCCGAACCAATTGGGGTCTGCATGCGATAATTCGGGTATGTATGTCGCGAGTGCCCCTTCCCGACAATCCTTGTACTTCTCGTGGAGTTGATGGAGTGATTGAATGACACCCTCATAACGATTGGCAGACGAATTCGGTTCCGCAGACATCTTAGAGCCCCTACAATTTGGAAAGCATTAGTCGATCGTAAATTCATGTGCAGGAACGCTCCGCCGAGTACCGCGTCGCTAAGCATAACAAGTCAGACTACCCCCTGTCGACTCGTCAGCCGAAAACTTTTCGGTGCAGCAAAAT
>CAIJIZ010000750.1 GCA_903820735.1 uncultured Pirellula sp. | reverse complement strand
GTCAGACACCGGTATGTGGAGACGACGCCTAAGAGCGAAGGGGACCAGTGGCGATTTGGCCTGTAACATCGACGAGTTTGCCTCGTCGCAATTCGCAGCATCGCGAAAGCTTTTTGGCCAAGTCGTTCGAGTGGGTTACGACAACCAAGATCGCGTTCTGTTCTTTAGGGACTTCTAGCAACAGCTCTCCGATTCGCTCGGCGTTTTCTTGGTCGAGATTTCCCGTCGGTTCATCGGCGAGGACCAAGGTTGGGTTGAGCAACAATGCTCGCGCGACCGCGACTCGTTCGCGTTCACCACCGGAAAGCTGGCTTGGCAAGTGATTCAATCGGTGCGAAAGGCCAACACGATCGAGCAAAGACTTTGCGCGTTGTTGCAACGTCGGTGTTGGGCGAGAGAAGGCGAGGGAGGGCAGAAGGGTGTTTTCCAAGACATTCCACTGGGGCAGTAGGTGGTGATCTTGGAAAATGAATCCGATGTGTTCATTGCGAAACTTGGCTTGCTGATTCTCCCCTAGTTCAAAAGGATTTTTGCCTTCTAGTTCGACGCTCCCTGAAGTGGGTTTGTCGAGGACTCCTAGGATTTGCAGGAGTGTCGATTTTCCAGAACCGCTCGGGCCGACAATCGCAAGGTTTTCGCCTCGATTGAGGTCGAGGTCGAGTTGGTCGAGGATGGTCAGCGATTCGTTTTGGTTCGAGAACGTCCTGCATAGTTTACGGACTTGCAGATCTGCCATGTCGGTCGCTCACCTTGGATACTGGGATAAGAAAGGCTGGGAGAATGAAAGGGAGTCGATGAAGGATTGGAAGTTATGTTGGCTTATCAAATCATACAGTGCTTGAGGATTTCATCCGGAGTAGCGAGGTAGCCAACGTAGAATTGACCGAACTCTCCGAAGGTCGCGCTGGCTTTGTCGTAGCGCATGGTGTAAACAATTTCCTTAAGGAATTGTGGGTTGCGAGCCCATAGGGTCACACCCCATTCCCAGTCATCGAGTCCGACGGATGCGGTAACGAGCTGGGTGACTTTACCGGCAAAGGCCATACCGCTTTGGGCATGTTCGGCCATCATCTCGGTGCGAGAAGAGAATGGTTCTAGGAACCAGTTCGCGCCGACGTTGCGAGATTTGTTCATGGGGTAGAAGCACATCGCCGGCCAAGTTGGGAATTCGGGGGCAAGTCGCTGCGCGAGCATGACGGGAAGTCGGCGATCATAGGACGCGACTTTAGCTTGGAAGGCTGGAGATTGCGGATCCTCACCACTTCGAATCAGCTTTGCAGCATATTGATCTTTGTTGGGCAAGTACTCGCTGACTTCGGACATTGAGACGAACGAGTAGGTTGGGAGCAGTGCTCGCCCCAATCGGGTTGATAGAAGTTTTTGGTGGACGCGATCGATTCGCAGCGGATTGGGATCCATCATGATCAAGCCGATATCGGCTTTGTGGCCGCTGATGATGAACAACTGCATGCGCTCGGGACGTTCGTTCACATCATTCAGGGCATCGAGAAACTCTTGCTTGGCTTGCTCGATCGAGTTCGGATCGATGGAAGCGAGTTCTTTGCGATCCCACTGATAGAAATAGTGACTGCAATGCCAGCCTTGGACCGGAATCAGCGAGGGTTCTGGGAGGGGAGCAGATGCGGGAGGATGGGTCATAGGATGGCTCGTTAAAAGAGGCGGTTGTAGCCGTTGAGTGCCGCGACGCGGTAAGCTTCGGCCATGGTTGGATAGTTAAATGTAGTGTCGATAAAGTATTCGAGGGTATTGTTGGGATAAGGCTGCTTCATAATCGCTTGGCCGATGTGAATGATTTCAGCAGCGTTTGGACCGAAGCAATGTACCCCGAGGATTTCAAGTGTTTCACGGTGGAAAAGGATTTTTAGCATCCCGATGGCTCGGCCGGTGATCTGTGCTCGAGCAAGGCTACGAAATTGGGAATGGCCTACTTCATAAGGGACCTTGGCCTCCGTTAATTCCCGTTCGGTTTTACCGATCGAGCTGATTTCAGGACTGGTGTAGATACCGTTGGGGATATCGGTCAGTTGAAGATCGTCAGGGGCGCCTAGGATGTGGCGAGTCGCTGCACGGCCTTGCATGTAAGCCGCGCTGGCCAGGGATGGAAAACCGATGACATCACCGACTGCATATACATTCGGGCAAGACGTCTGGAAGCTTGGCGCGACTTTGAGCAAGCCTCTTGAGTCAGGGGTAATGCCTATTTTCTCGAGATCAAGTTTTTCGGTGTTCCCACTTCGGCCGTTCGCCCAGAGCAAGATGTCCGTTTTGACTTGCTTGCCGCTCTCGAGATAGAGAATCACACCATCGTCACGAGGTTCGATCTTGGAGTATGTCTCGTTGTGACGGATGATGACGCCCGATTCTCGCATTTGATAACTCAAAGCATCGATGATTTCATCATCGAGGAATTCAAGAAGTTTTGCGCGGGTGTTGATCAGATTGACTTTGATCGCGAGGTTGCGAAACATCGACGCATATTCGCATCCGATGACACCGGCACCGTAGATGGTGATCGATTGTGGTTTGAAATCTAGATCGAGAATAGTATCTGAGTCGAAGACACGCGGGTGAGAGAAGTCGACTCCGGCTGGACGAAAAGGGCGCGAGCCGGTGGCGATGATGATGTTCTCGCCGTGGATGCGTGTTTCGGGATCGACTTCTATTGTATGCGCATCGATGAATTTCGCTGTTCCATGAAAGACAGGAACATTGTTTCGTTCATAAAAGCGTTGCCGCATGGTGACTTGTTTTGCGATGATGGATTTGCTGCTTGCACGAAGCTGTCCGATCGTTGGGTTGATGTTAACACCCATGTCGCGCACGATTGGATTGTTCATCGCTTCCATCATCGAATAGATGGAGAATCTCAGAGCCTTGCTGGGAATCGTACCCCAGTGTGTGCACCCACCACCGATTTCTTTGTAAGATTCGATGACGGCGGTCTTCTTGCCTCCTTTGGCAGCTTGCATCGCCGCCCCTTCGCCCCCAGGTCCAGTACCGATGACCACGACATCGAATTTAGGTTCTTGCATAGGTTTTGTCTCTTGTGCAGGTAACTTGTGTAGGCAAATCGGGTGGGAACTAGGAATTCTATGGGATCGGTCAGTAGGGACGCGAAGTGATCAAACCTTCTTCGGGGCTGCTGGCTGTCGCGTAGAGTCGTTTCGGAATTCGTCCGGCGAGGAATGCTTCACGCCCCGCGATCGCGGCGTGTCGGATGGCGGAAGCCATCAAGACAGGATTGCGAGCATGCGCGATTGCTGTATTGAGCAAGACACCATCGGCACCGAGTTCGAAGACCTGAGATACGTCGCTCGCGGTCCCAACACCGGCATCGACGATCACCGGGTAATGTGGATCATCGCTTTTGAGGTACTCAAGAATGATTTTGAGATTGTTCGGATTCAAGATCCCTTGTCCGCTACCGATCGGAGAACCCGCAGGCATGACGCTTGCCGCTCCAGCGGCTTTCAGTCGCGAGGCCATGATGGGGCAATCGCTCGTGTAACATAAAACTTGAAAACCGTCGGCCACGAGTTTCTCGCAGGCCTCGAGCGTTGCGATAGGATCGGGCAAAAGTGTTTTCGTATCGCCGAGGACTTCGAGTTTCACCCAGTTAGCGCCGGGGTTGTTTAGATCCTTCAAAATCTCTCGGCCCATGCGAGCCACTCGAACCGCGTCCTTTGCGTTGTAGCATCCGGCCGTATTTGGCAGGAGTGTAAAGCGATTCAGGTCGATCGTTTCAAGCAAATTGCGGCCGTCGCGGTCGTATAGTTTTTCGCGCCGCACCGCGACTGTCACACAATTCGAACCGGAGGCATCGAGCGAATCTCGCATCAGTTCAAGCGTATCGTATTTACCCGTTCCGACGATGACTCGGCTTGCAAGCGTAATGCCGGCGACGCTCAAGCGATGCACTGAAGGCGAATCGGTGTTGGTTGGCGAGTCGGTGTGGTTTGGCGAGTTGGTGTTGTTTGGCGAACCTGTATTCATCAGCCACCACCTACAAGCGTCACGACTTCGATCTTGTCGCCGGGTTTTACCAAGTACGTATCGTACTGGTTCTTAGGAAGGATCTCTTCATTGATCTCTACGGCGCAGAATCGTTTTGAAAACTTGAAAGCTTCCAGCAGTTTGCTCAGAGGTGTATCCGGTTCGACTTGGTATTTCATTCCGTTGAAGTCGATGGAGATCATTTTCGGATCGCGTGGCATGGGACGCAGGGTGCCTCGGTGCTGGGATGCCAAAGGGGGGTTGCGACATAGGACGAGTAGGCGACGGAGCCTACGGTCGAAACCGACACCGTAAGTTTACTCGAACTCTAAGAAACTGCACAGCATCCCAATGTTTTTGCAAGCCAGTGCTGCCCGTAGGTCGCGAGCGTTACCGTACGAGACGCTCAGAGGGGGAGGATCGATCCGTTGTGATCGCTGCCGGAGGGTATTCAGGCTGCCAGAGAGTTTGAGTTTGACTTGGCGGATAAAGAGGGTGTGCTGGCACACTTCGAGATTTAGGGGGCAAGTTTCGGTGGGCGATTTTCCATTCCTCTGAAAGTTTTAAACGGGAAGCGAGGATAGGTTGATCGCTGACTTCGTGCAGATGCTCGATAAGGATTCGGCGGACTTCCAAAATCGCGCGTGGGGTGGTGTGCACCGACCCGTGCGTGGCTTGTACCACGATTTCGCTTTCGACATCATTCATGTGGGCGCTTTGAAGCGAGACGATACCGTCGGAGTCGATCGGCTCGTCAGTGAACCATCGAGTTTTTTCGATCATCCCTATGATGTTGTGGTAACGGACCCAAGGTGCTTGCCGCGCTCGAAGTAGGGCAGGGAAGATCGGGCTATCGGGACTCAATGAGTCGATACTGGTCTTTGTGATTAACAATTCCGTGTCGCGAAAGACACCTGGGTTCTGGCGAATCAGAGAATTTCCCATCTCGATCAAACTAGTAGGTAGTGTGATAAGTTTACGACCGAGCCATTGGGTGTAGTCGTTGGCGTAATCGCTTCCGCGATGAGGTGTGCCAATGGTAATGATGCGCTGCACTGATGGGTTCGGATGAAAGAACAGGACCGAAGCTAAACGCTGTTTCTCTTCTTCACTCGCTTGCACTTCTTCAAAAGGTGCGTCGCTGAGTACACGCCAGAATTCTTCGCCGCTTTCTATCGTCTGCATACGCGAGACGAGTCCTCCCATACTGTGGCCGACCAGAACCATTTGATCGAGGACTTGATGTGAACGATGTGGATCAAGGGCTTGACGCAACTCTGCCAAGTCGGCGCGCATTTGAGTTGCACTTATCCAAAATGGTTGTCCGGTTGGATATTGATAGAACCAGAATTGGTAGTTCTTGCGCAGCTCTCGGAAGGATCGCAAATCGTTGAACATCGGCATCCAAGTCATCGGGCTTGACCATAGTCCATGTACCATGACGACCGGAATGCGATCCGGGTCGTATGGCTCGAGCATGTAGATGCCTCGCAGTTTCTCGGTTTGGTTTGGAAATAAAAGCCCAGTGGTGCTGTTGGTCTGCTCCTTGAACTTCGGGTTTTCCAAGAAGTGAGCTAGCGGAGTGCTCAAGTCGGACTGGATGGGGACTGTTCGAGCGTTGAGCTCGATATCGGTCGAAGAGAGTGGATCGTGAAATTCTAATACGCAAGGATGTCGATGCTTTGCGCCTTGACCAGCGTTCTTGTAGGTCGAGTGCATGTGCGGAGTGGTTACACGCAACACCGCGGTGACTGGGAACGACAAACCTTCGGGGTAATACTTCTCTTCGAGCGAGCCTTTGGCGGGACGATTACGTACGGCAACCATCGGTACGCCGATCCCGTAAGTAACGTTACTTGCATCGATGGTTTTCACTTGGAATTCACTGCAGAATTTTAGCTCGCCAAAGTCTTCCTCAGTCCATGGCCCACGCGTTACCACTTGAACGTCATGCGAAGCATCATCTGTCGTGATTCGATAACTTAATCCCGGTCGAAGATTGCCTTGGGTACTGACAATTCGAAGGCTTGATTCAAGTGCAGCGTTGTACAAGTCGCAAGCACCTCGAAATTGGGGGTCGTAAGGATTTCTTGAAACGTCAAGTTCCGGGCTAAAGAGGTACAGGTAAGCATTGCTCACTGCTACGGAGTACATATCGAGGGCTTTACCGAGTTGTTGGCCCTTTTGATAGCGAACACCGAGGATGTAAGCCAATTCGGCAATCGCATACGTTTTCTCTGCGCCTTTCTCATCCGATGCGAAATCTTGAAGGCGTTCCAGAGCGAGTTCGGGCTGACGGTGAAAGACGTCTAGCACATCGTAATGGCGAAGAAGCGACATGGTTCGTCCGGTGGGTTGCGGACCGTCGCGATGTAGTAGGTTTAGCGACTCGCTCAAGGGATTCACAGGAGTGCGACGCGGTTCAAGATAGCGTTGAGAGGCGCATCCGCCCGTGAACAACACGAGAAACGAAATAGCCAATACCAATGGAACGATAGCCGCCGCATGGGTGTGCAAACGCGAAGATCGAGGCATACCGATCCCCAGCACCATCGAACACCCCCCCGCGTGCAAAGAACCTGAAAAACCAAAAAAGGGGCTTAAACCCACTGGTGGGTCATAGCAAACCTCAATGGTTCAAGGCAATGGCATTGTGTTCGGCGGGTATTTCGTTGAGGGATTTCGTTCGGGAATTTCCCGATGTGGAGATTTGGGGGTTATGGAGATTATGGGTTCTGGTTGCCCAAGTCCTTTTCGGGGATGACCCAGAGTTCGGCTTTATCGGGAAGGTAGCGGTAGAGCATCCCTTCGGGGAGTTTGGGAAGTGGAATGCGATTGAATTCAATGATGTCTCGCATGAATTCGTCGTGATTTCTCGGCGCGCGACCTTTTTCGGCCATGTAAAGATTCATGGCTTGTGGAATTTGGATTTCAAAAGCGATTTTTTCTTTGGTGCGAAACAGAGCAGCGGCGGGGCCGGAGATCAAGGTCGCAGGGTTGTTCTCCGAGCCACCTTCGAGGGATCGGCCTTTGGAACCGACACCAACTCCCGCCTTCTGTGCTTGGAGGTTTTCTTTGCCGGCTTCCGCAACGGCTTTCTCGGCCGCTTGTTGCGCCGCTTGCTCTTCGCGAGCGAGTTCCTCGTTTTTGCAACCGATTTGAAGGCAAATGGTCAGGAGAGTGCAACCGAAAACGCCACAAACCAATGGGTGCTTTGCTGGAATGATTTTCGTTGCTTGGAAGGTGTTAGTCGGTTTTCGATGCATGGTAGAAGGGTTCATGGGAGGTGTAGGGCAGTAACTAGCGGTCGGTTATTTCTGGTTGTTTCCGCCGATGCGGCCGAATTCGCCAGCATCAAGGTTTTTCGGGGAATTGAACTGTTTCATCGGCCGATTGGCTTCCTCGGAGTTCGGATCATATTTCCAGCGAAAACGTCCTCGCAAGTGTTCGGGTACGATCCAGGGGACGTATTTTGCAACGGAAGGTCCGGTATTCCCGATGTCTTTACCGAAGCCGTACCAAAGAATCGCCAGTGCGATTGGGAATGCGGATAATCCGCCTAAGATAGGAGGAAGCAGGCGTCGCAACAGGGATTTTTCTTTGGGTTTTTTCATTAGCACAACGAGGGGATTCGCTCCCATTTGAGAATACAACGTCGCTGGAATTCGTAGATTATACTCTTAGAGTCCCTATGGATGGGAAGTTGGAATGCGAAGTGGCAGTCCATGATTTCGGATGATCGAGGAGCAAGTGCACTTCAAGTCGAAGGTCGATCAAATAATTTGCTAGAAACACGCCGATGGATTCCATTGATTCGAATCACCAAGACCTGCAACGATTTCGGCCGTTTCTCAAGGCTTTAGCGGAGCGAGAGCTGGAAGGTGACTTGCGATCGAAGTTCGATGCATCGGATATTGTGCAGCAGACGATGCTCCAAGCGATGCTTGCCGAAAAGCAGTGGCGTGGCCGGGATGACGCTTCTAAAGCGGGCTGGCTGCGCGCGATTTTGCGAAACGTCGTGCATGGGGTGTCTCGGCGATTTCATCGTCCTGGTCGCAGTATCGACCGGGAACGGAGTATCGATCAGGAGCGTAGAGGGGGTGGAGGGCAAGACACTTCGCATGCTGGTGGGGATTTTGATGGGAATCACACCAGTCCGTCCCTTGCGATGCAATCTGACGAAGAACGGCAGCGGATCGCTTTGGCGATAGAGAAACTTACTCCCGAACAGCGTCGCGCGTTGATCCTGAGGTACTGGGAGGATCAATCCTTAGCGGAAATTGCTCAAGCTTTAGGGAAATCCCAGGATGCGGTAGCGGGGCTTTTGTACCGCGCGATGAAAGTGATGCGCTCCGAGTTGGTCTGAGCGGTAATTAAGCAAATCCCAGAGAACTTAGGCAGCTGCAAAAATTCTGAAAATTTCGCGCCAAGCCTTTCTGCACGCTGGCATCTAAGTTTATAGGGGCATCTAAATTTATAGGGCTCGCAGGATTTCCGTTTTCGGCCCTGCCTATTGGCTTTGCATTTCTGGTGCCAAGCGTTGAACAGTGTACCACCGTTAAACAATTTCACCTCCCTTTATTCAACACCTCTGGGCTCCAGTTATACAGAGATTCAGTATGCACGACTCGAATCAAAATGATCCATCCCTAGCCCAGGTTGGGCACGAACCAACCGAATCGCTTGATTCAGTGCTCGCGGAGCTCCTCAGCGTACCGGCTTGGATGAGCGGAGAGACGGTCCTCCGGCTTTCGGCGAAGTATCCTCAATATGCGGATGATATTACTGAATGTATG
>CAIJIZ010000749.1 GCA_903820735.1 uncultured Pirellula sp. | reverse complement strand
TGCTTGCACATGCTGCGTCGTCTAGTGCGCTGCCTTGCCCCCTGGTGAGTCGTCCAGTGAGTCGCCAGAGTCGCCTCAGAACCCTCGTTTTTCCAGGGAAAACAGGTGGTTTTGCAGTAGAGGTGGTAGGATTCGAACTAGTTGGGTTCGAATCGTAGTGGAAATCATTGCCAGAACAGACATTTCGGGAATGCTCGCGTCGTCCCTCGATACAAAATGCTTGGGCCGAAACAGCCTATCACTCCATCCAATGATGGATCGGCTCTCAGGTACCTGATATCATTGCACCTCGGGTCAGCGCTAGCTTGCGTGATAGGCTGCATTGGTGCGGTCTACAGGGTTTAGGCTGATCTGTGTAAAAACAAGTTCATCGGACTTAGGCTGACTGGATGACAATCTGCGTTCGGTGATTTGACGGAGACCGACGAATTTGCCATGCTCATTACGCTCAAGTCGCTGCAACGCAACGTACGTTAGCGTCGGCATGCGTCGTGAGCGTAATGAGGTTTGGGTTCGCCCTCCGTTTTTCATCGAACGCGATTGCCGTTATCGCGTAAGCCGATGAACTTCCCAACGCAGCGGACATGGCATCGTGCCATACCGCTGGTTTAAAATAGTTCGGCAGTGCAAATAATGGGACGACACGGTGCATCTGAGCAACCATACTTTTCGTCAGAATGTTGAGGGTTTGACGCGATATCTTCAAGCTGAGTACGACCTAAGCGTCGTTGAAGATGTATTCGAACTTGTAGATGGCTGGAAATGTGGACATGTGACGCTGGCAAACAAGTTCGTGAAGATCCGTTTTGTTGCAGGAGTCCCCAGAGATCAGTTCGTGGACGTCTCCATTTCTCCAGTCGATGCAACTACGAGCAAAGCCAAACGTGGTCTCAATATTGGAGGATTTGCATATCGGCTTGGTGTCCACCGAGATTTTTTTCCCGAGAAATACTCTGATGACACTCAGAAGCAGTTCTTTTCGTTTGGGTCATTGGTACAACTGACGTCCAGTGTAATTTTCATTTCCGTACACTGCAAAGCGTTCTTGCGGGGAGAACGGTCACCTCTCGACGATGCTTAGCAAGGGACCCCAAGAAACTCACCGCATTCCTCAATCGAATAAATGCCGAAATCGGGTAAGTATGCCCGTTGCCGGGCACCCTCCTCACAAAACCAATTTCTCACCGCTCCACCATTACCTTCGCCACGCCGGCCGCCCTGGCAAAATCATCCTCGGTGACCAGCAGATAACTTTGCTGCGCGATGCGTGGCGAATTGCCAAGCCAAGAGCAAACGACGTGTAGTGGGAACTCACGCTGCAGTTCTGTTTGTCGGCTGGCCCGCATCGAATGGAACAATCGTGGCCAACCCGAGACGCCGGCGCGTCGCAGCAGTCGCGTCATCTCGGTCCGTAGGTTCGAGTTCTTCCAACCCATCGCCATGTTGGCGGCGGCCCGATACTGTGGAGCCGCAACCACGTATTCGCTCTTGTCGCCGAAGATCTCGAACGCTTCGTCCAGGATCGATCGCAGCTCGGGAAAGATCGGGCAGCTACGAATGCCACGACCTTCATGATGCTCGACCTTCGGTTCTGGAATACTCATCCGATTCATTTCCCAATCGATGTCCTCCCAGCGAAGCGACAGCGTTTCCGAGGGCGTGCGAAGCCCACCGTAGCGACTCAGGCCCAGGATCACTTGCCAGACGGGGTTGGCTTTCTTCATTAGCTTGTCGACCACTTCGCGGGGTACAAACTCGTTGACTTTGACGGTGCTCCGCTGCGTTCGAACTTTGGAAAAAGGATTCTCGTCGATGATTTTCCAATCGACCGCGTCGTGCATGAATTGCCTCGCAAATTGGATCCGTTTATGGATCGTCGTCGTAGCCATCCCTCTGGCTTTGAGCCTCTAGAGGTTGCAGACACCTTTCTTTTTCGCTTAAGGGCGAGTCGCATGTTTGAGTTGGTACTCTCGATGACTGGTGAAGCTACAATAAGACCATGGAAACGTTATACATTGAAACAACCATAGTCGGCCATCTCACGGGTAGACTGCTGTCAGATCCGATTGTCGCCTCACGGCAACAATTGACTCGCTAGTGGTGGGCATAATGCGACAGTCAGTACGAGTTGTATATTTCGCAACTGGTTATCGATGAAAGTGGAGCCGGGTGTAACGTCGGCTGCTCGAGAAACGCTTGAACTAATCCAGGCCCTACCTTTGTTGGATGCGACTTCGGAGACGGATCAGCTAGCAGCCGCTTTGATTGCTGCGAAAGCGATTCCAGCAACGGAACCGCGAGATGCGTTGCACACTTCCATTGCAGCGACCAACGGGGTAAAATACATCCTGTCCTGGAGCTTCAAGCACATCGCAAACGCAACCCTTCGCATGCGAATCGAGAGCTTCTGTAGAAACGCGGGTTTTGAACCACCAACGATTTGTACACCAGACGAACTATAGGGATTAACCGATTACACATAACCCAATAACTCAGGAAACTGGTGAGATTCGATATCAGCTTGCAGCCCAGCAGGGTAACGATATTCATCGCATCGGTGACGAACTGCGTTGCCACCAAATGGTGTCAGGCCGAAGAATCGTGCGACTTCCGAAGCGAGAACCTGAAGTTCCATCATTAAATACACGGATGCATGGAATCGGTGAATGCCAATCCCGAAACAACGCCTTCGGTGGGATGATCGATTTCAATAGTTCGGGTGCAGAGATGATGAAGCGAAAGAATATGTGGCTCTTCTTGGTGGCGACCGTGCTCGCGCCCGTCGTTTGGTTCGCGGGTGTCGTCATGGAGCTGGCCGGGCTGGGAGCCGGGGTTGCGTATGCCAGCGGGGGCTTCGCGAAGGCTCCGCCCGATTGCACGGCCGTCATTGCGGCCGACGATCCGAAGCCGACCGAGAAGAAACCCATGTACTTCACGCTGACGAATCCGAGCAAGGACATCGTCGTGGTGTCCGACCGCGACGAGAAGTTCGTCGAGTTCTTCCGCCGGCAACGAGTTCTGGTCGCGGGGCTGTCGGAAAAGGAATTCGAGGCGACAATGAAAGCGGAGAAGACTTCTGAGGAAGAGCAGGGAGTGATTTACGCCTCTTACAACGAAGAAGGCCGTACCTCCGGCTACGGCGCTTTGGTGAAGCTCGCGCCGGTCGCGAAGCCAGTGGCCGAGGCGATTGCCGCCCTGATTCCAAAGGACAATTTTGGCCGGACGCTTGTGATGGTGCCTGACCCGAAGGAAAAGGACGTATGGCACATCGTCGGCCTCACCACGCGAACGCCAGTTGGGTTCTTCAGTAGGAAAGATAAGGAATGCACCGACGACTTCGCCGCAAATGAGTTGCTGTTCAAGGAAAAGAAGTAAACGCGGTGACACGGGCACGGACTTTCGCGGGAACACGGGAGATGGGGAACCTCAACGCACCCGATTGGTTATCGTTTCCCTGGGTGTGCTTGCTTTCGCGGGCATAGGGATCAGGGCTCGTCATTTCGACAATTGACTTGCCGAGGTTGGTGTGAGCGTGGTGGCATATCGAACTAGCCACTGCGTTCTGCGCTGACAATCGTGACGAGATGGATGAGGGAGCCGTGGTCGCTTGGCCCGAGCGATTTAACTACGACGAGCGATCGGCCATCCAGCTTGCGATGGACGCTGGTCAATCGTCGCGAAAGCGAACTATGGCGTCGACCTGGAAAGACCAATGGCCGGCCGAAGAAAATGGAATGCGCATCGTGACTCCAAAAGAAGTGCATCTTGTTCGCCCAGATCGGCACCATGTTTTCGAGCGATAGACTGAGCCATATAACACCATTTGTGCCAACATGCTGTTTTATCACGACCAATCCGAAGTTTGCGTCGGCGACCGCGTTCTTCACAGCCGCGATCGTGCAATGGTGAAAGCACTGGTCGAAGGCGATGAGATCGTTAATTGGGGTGTTAACGTTGCGGGCTTCATGATCGTCTGTGAACGATGTGGGCGCGTATTCATCGAACCCGGCTCGGCGGATTGGGAAGATGTATTCCTCCTGTCACGTAAGGTATAGGGCACGCTCCCCTACCAACCGATTCACCTAACCTCCACCATCACCTTCGCCACGCCGGCTGCCTTGGCAAAATCATCTTCGGTAACCAGCAGGTAACTCTGCTGAGCGATGCGTGGCGAGTTGCCAAGCCAAGAGCAGACGACATGCAGCGGGAACTCGCGCTGCAGTTCTGTTTGTCTGCTAGCTCGCATCGAGTGGAACAAACGTGGCCAACCTGAGACGCCGGCGCGTCGCAGGAGTCGCGTCATTTCGGTGCGGAGGTTCGAGTTCTTCCAGCCCATTGCTGTATTAGCGGCAGCTCGATACTGCGGTGCGGCGACCACATACTCGCTCTTATCACCGAAGATCTCGAACGCTTCGTCGAGGATCGGACGCAACTCAGGGAAGATCGGGCAGCTACGAATGCCACGACCTTCGTGATGCTCGACCTTTGGCTCTGGAATACTCATTCGGTTCATTTCCCAATCGATGTCGTCCCAACGCAGCGAGAGCGTTTC
>CAIJIZ010000748.1 GCA_903820735.1 uncultured Pirellula sp. | reverse complement strand
CGACCGACGAAGCCTTAGACTCTGTGCTTATGGCTTTGCGGTTCCTCGATCACCTCGGCGTCTGAGATTAAAGAACAAGTAGCCATTGCAGTGCGAGCCTGTGATCGATTGCATTCGCCAGATGATCTTCTTGAGCAACCATTGTTTGTTGCGAGCGTTGGTCGTCTCGCCGAACACTTCTGCGTAGCGATTGCGAAGCTGGCCAACGGCCATTTGCTCCATCGCGGCGATCTCTTTTCCGACATTCAGTTGCATGTTTTTCTCCATAGAATTTGGGTAAATCGGTCACGCGGCGAGTTAACCGCCGTGGAAGACAGTGAGCACGTTTTCGCCTGAAAGCTCAAGCCGATCCGCAGAGGATTCGGCAGGATTTCCAGCTTGCTTACTCTCAGGTAGCGAGTCTCGCTCCCGGAGTCGTATGATTCCCGCAGCCAGGATCGCTGCGACATCGACGAGTTGTTGCTCGTGGGGCGTGCGCGCAGGTTGAGCGCAGTTGGTCATGGTGAAAAACTCCGCAAGAGAATGGCCACCGATTGTGGCCTGGGTAGGTTTTTGGCTTAGCTTGGCCCTATTGTTTACCTACCGGGCGGAGGTTCGAGTTGGCGGAAGAAAAGAGATTTCGACTATCAGAGATTCGTTCACCTCTACTTTCAACTTTCTACAACCCACTCCCTGCCGATCCATGTTTACTCTGCGGCCAAGACGGTTGCTGACTGTTTCAAATTTCGGAATAAAATCGGGCTCGATGTAGCCATTGAAGCGCTGCGTGATTGTCGGGAATCAAAAAAGGCGACCGTCGATGAAATTTGGAAAGCGGCCAAGGTTTGTCGAATGGCCAATGTAATTAGGCCATATCTGGAAGCGACATCATGACTGGTAAACAGCCTCGGGACATCTCAGCATCTGTACGAGCAAGGTTGATGACTGTCGCCAAGTTTAACAACGAGGCGTTTGATTTAGTGCTAGTTCGATTCGCGATCGAACGATTGCTGTATCGACTTTCGCGGTCTCCATACCGTGAGCAATTCGTGGTCAAGGGGGCGATGATGTTCCAGGTTTGGAGCAAGCTCAGCCACCGGCCAACTCGGGATTTAGACTTACTGGGAACTGGAGAACCTACCATTGAACGGATGATAGGTGTCTTTCGAGATCTATGCACCCAAGAGCCAAAGGAGGACGGTATTGTCTTTATGGCCGATACGATTGCTGCTTCCAAGATCAAAGAAGACCAAGTGTATGAAGGTATTCGAATGCGATTCGATGCCAAGCTTGGTAGTGCTCGCATTCCTATCCAAGTCGACATCGGGTTTGGTGATGTTATTACGCCAAATTCCGTTCTCACTGACTTCCCAACCGTACTTGATTTGCCAGCTCCGAAACTACAATCCTATCCGCGAGAAACCGTCGTTGCCGAAAAGTTTCAAGCGATGGTAATGCTCGGGAGTGCACGTGCTCGAGCGACGCACGGCAAGGTTGCGAGCGCTGCTCCGATTGTGCATTGTCTTGCTTCGACTTTCGGGATTTTCGCTTGTAAGCCGACGACTCCCTAAAGGAGAGGACAAGCAAAAGCTACTCGGCTCGCTCGATCATGCAAGCCGATTTGTTCGGTTACCTCGATTGCTTCAGTGGATCGGGATCTCTTCTTCGCGATACTTCGACTGGAAGAACTCTCAAGAGTGCGGGCTGACCGATGCGTTGTCGTGTCCAAAGTCTACACCGGGGCAAATGACCTCAATGGAGTTGTCTGATATGAGGCTCATGGTTGAGTCCGAAGACTATCGACACCTAAGTATAGGATCTCCCAGGTAGTTCACGTCGCTGGGCAACGCTGAGAACAGTTCGAGCATGAAGGGATATTCATTGCTGGCTGGGTCAGTGAACCTGTAGTATTGCGGACGACCATCGGCCTGCTGACGCGTTTGATAACCACCGTCGCGCACGAACTCCCAGAACCGCGATACAAACTCATCACGTCGCTGGTCCAAGAACAACACTATATCCAGGTCCTTGGTGGCCCGAAAACTCTGTCCCACAAGCTGCATGGCGAGATCGCATGCAGTTCCTCCAATCAAAACGTAGTTCTCCGTAAACGCTTCAAAATGATTAGCGAACTTATCAAGCCCATCTACCATGGCATTCCTTTCAATAGATCATCAAGTGCTGCTTCAACGCGTTCATCGCCGGCGGCTTCTAAGGATAGATATAGTGACAGTCGGTCAACACTCGTGCCCGTCGAGAGCAGGCACGGGTCGTATCGCCAGAGCTCAATCGTCATCGATCGTTCCGATTCGTCACTTGGTATGGTGAATTTGGCGAGTTCTGCTCGAACGGCCTTCTCTACTGTCGGTCCAATGGCGATTGTTCGATCCTGGCCTTTTGTGATTTCTGTCTCCATGGCGAGGGCTGGCTGCCCAGCGATCCGAGACCGCTGTGGAATTGGAAAGTCGTGGAATACTCGCAACCGTTTGCGCACAGGTGTTCGCAAATACCGGCGTGCAAGTTCCCAGCTTTCGAAGGGCGCTCCTTTGAATCGTAGGTCTCGAGACCTTCCCTCCTTCTCAACATCAACCAATTCGAGAGCTTCTAGTTCGCTGAATGTGCGGCTCATCGACATCTTTGAGCACTCGAGCAATTCTGCTGCTCGATGCAGGGGGAGGGGTAACAAGTCGCCATGATAAATCGCGTACAAGTACGTCGCCTGGGCCAGAGGGCTTAACTTATCCGTCGCAGTTTTTGCTTTTCGAAAATAGTCTCGCAGGTCGATTGCAAAGGTCGGAAGGTAGAGCTGGTTTCCGGGGACGATAAATGAAACTCGTTGCTCGATAAGCCGCTTACGCTGGTATGCATCGATCTGCTGTCGCAAGTAAACGAGTTCGCCATCGAACTTTGGTTGTAGCACTTCGAACTGTTTGCGAACCGCAGCCGCTGAATGTTCCGGTGCGATCGCCGCAGCGATCAATACGGGGCGGCCCAGAATCTGGGTTTCAGCAAAGTCGAATTCTTGCCTGAGAAAGAGAGGCAGTTTCCGCTTTTCGGGCCACTCATTCAGCTGCACGGAGATACCGAGAGTTTCTTCGATGTAGTCTTCGGCCTGTATAATTGCATTGTTCATTTGTCACCTTCGTAACTCTTTCACTGCATTGTAACGCACTGAGTGTTACAGTGCAATAAATACGTTACGATATGCCGATTTCTCGGCGAAATTCGTAGGAAAAGTCGCTATTCCTCGCGTTTTCCTCACAAGTCATAGATCCCGGCACCATCTAAACCCAAATCAAAATTGGAGAGGTGGGCGGTGGCTTGGTCGCTAAAATGCTTTCCTGAATCGTTCAGTCTTCGTTCTGACTTGGTGCGGAGAGATCAATCGGACCGTCGAGTAGTGCGTTTTTATTGGAATCTCGCTATGTCCCAGCAATTCGAAAAGTGTGCAATCTACGTCCGCCAGTCGCGAGTGAACGACAGCAGCTACTCGTCGTGCGAAGCGCAATTGCGAATCTGCATGGATACAGCCGCGAGTTTTGCGTGGCGAGTCGTCGATCACTTTCAAGATAGCGGGCAATCGAGCGAAACCCTCGCGAGACCTGAAATGCAGCGGCTCATGGCTTGTGTCGAACTGAAACAATTCGAGCATCTGGTCGTTTACAGCATCGATCGCTTGACTCGGCGATTGACCGACTTCGCAAGACTAATGGAGCTATTCGACGGAAGCGGAGTGAAATTGACTGTGGTTACTGATCCACAGTTTGGTGAAAGTGCCGCTAGTCGCTTCACGTCGAACATAGTTGCTGCAGCCAGCGAGTTCCAGCAAGATTTGACTCGAGAGCGTATGGCAGAATCGCCAATCATAATAAAACGTGGAGATGTGGTCATTGCTATGCCAAAGTTGAAGCTAGGGTTGAAATCAGTTCTGCAAGCTATACGAACGCACTACATTCCGACACCCGTCTGAATGTCGAACAAGGACGCTTGAGCGAAAATCGCTTCTGTCGGATCGAGGATCGAGGTGCTGAAAACCAGCAATACGCTATTCAAAATGAGCTTAAGTGACTAAAACATTCTAAAGATTATCCGAGTGAACCACAGTTCACTTCGGCCAAATGTCCAGAAAAACGAAGTGGGGATTCATCAATGAAGTCGGTATTATCTACGTGCTTGTTCGCCTTGTTGGTCATCAGTGGCTCATTCGCGCGGGCTGACATCACGGTCATTTCATGTAGTGAGGCGAAACGCTTGATCGACAACCCCAAGGAGTCCGAACGTCCGATCGTGATCGATACTCGCGGCGGCTACAAGGACTACTTCAGAGCGCATATTCCGACTGCCCACCATCTCAACTTTGACACGCTTCGTGGAACAGACCTTGGAGTTCCAGTCCAGTACTTACCCGACGACTTGACCAAAGCGCT
>CAIJIZ010000747.1 GCA_903820735.1 uncultured Pirellula sp. | reverse complement strand
CGCACTTCGTTTGAACGATTTTGCATTTCGATATGTTGGTTTGCAGTGCTTCAGCAAGTCTCTCGTGTTCGTTCGTCCAGCCTTGAGAAGGGTCGACAAGGAGGAGGATCAAGTCCGCTTCGCGGGATGCGTCGATGGCTCGTTCGATCCCGGCTTGTTCGATCCCATCGTGTGTTTGTCGCACGCCTGCTGAATCGAGTAATCGCACCGGCCAGCCTCCAATACTTGATTCTTCTGCAAGCAGATCGCGTGTGGTTCCGGCTTGTTCATGGACGATTGCGCGTTGATATCCTAGGAGCCGATTTAGCAGGCTGCTTTTGCCTACGTTGGGTGGTCCGCAGAGCAAAACGGTATAGGGGTTGGTAAGGTGCGAGCCGAGGGATTCCCATTGCTGCAAGGCTTGAAGCTCGCGTTGGGCATCGGTCCAATTGCCTTGATCGATAAGGGATTCGATTCTTTGGAACGCGTTCGATAGTGCGCCGTTGAATTGATCGAGAAGGATGCGGGTTGTCTTAAGGGTCTTCGCATGCAGCAGGGTGTGGGCCGCTTGGGCGCGGATCTCATCGGGTTTATGTTGGCTTAGCCATTGCGAAGTTGATTGAATTAGGAACCCGTGTTGTTGGAGGGAATCAAGGATGCAGGATGCGGCGAGAGATCCGCCGTGGCAATGGATTTCGGCGCGTTGAGGTGCGGTTTTGCAGACGACCACCGACTCGCTCGCTTGTTGGGATGTCGCTAGGTTGCCGTATCGGATTGTGTTCAGGGAAAGAAGTTGTGAGCCGTGTGCGGGGTTCCAGTTTTCGGAAAGCCATGTGTCGACCAGTGGGCCTTGGATTTCAATGACCGCGATGGCGGCGGGTAGATCCCCGGTGAGCTTCGTTGCAAGGGACTTCGAAGTGGAGGAAAGGACGAACGGAGTGGGCATCGCTAAATTTACTTTCCGAGACTTTCGAGCATTTCAATTGCGCGAGGTTCGAAGCGATCGAACCAGGTTGGGTCGAGTATACAGTCGCTATCTTCTTGAGCACCCCCGATATTTTTGAGTTGTTCCGGCGTAGGGCAATAGTAAATGTAGCCATTGGTATAACCGGATATGAAGACCGTTGGGGAATTGGGGTTGCGCTGTTTCATGATTGATTGGATATGTAGTCCGACAGGTACGGTCAATTCGCCTGGAAAAGTAAGGAGTCGGAAGTCTCCGATACGAATAGCGCAGAGTTGCGTGTCGATACCGCGTTTTGATGCAGTCGTGTTCTCGAGTTGATGTTGCTTGAGCAGCGCCAAGTTGGTTTGCAGTCGCGTAAGGGCTTCCATGGTATGGATATTTGCCGTGTAGGCTTGGAGGTTGCGTTTGTTCTCGGAGTCCATTCTTCGCAGTTCTTCGACTCCTCGTTGGGATTCCGAGAGGTATGCATGGGACGAGTATGCCGGGAATTGGGGATCGAGTTGGTGTTTGAGAACAAGGGGAAGGTAGGTTTTGAGGTTCAGGCTCGTGCCTTGAAGTCCATTGAGAAGTCGTTCGCGTTCTGCTTCCAAGGCGGCGATATGGGGCGCCAGATCGGCGCGGGGGAGTTCGAGTTGCGAGGAGATCAGTGCGATTGGCTGATGTTCCGCTGTTTCGATCTTGCGAACCGCT
>CAIJIZ010000746.1 GCA_903820735.1 uncultured Pirellula sp. | reverse complement strand
GCGACACGTCTACCATCCAGGTAGAAGAGAGCGGTGCAAATCCGACTCGGACGCTTTTAGTAAACGAGAAACCCGATGACAACGCGGGACACGAGAATGATGGCGAAAGCGATAGAGCAACGGTGGCCGATCAAGCCGGAGTATCGAGAAGCGATAATTCGAAAGCTGATTCAGGTCGTCGCAAACCCGCAAAGCAAGCCTCGTGAGATTACTGCCGCAGCTCGGGCGTTACTTGCTGCGGAGGCTCAGAATCAATCCGATGAACACAAGGTAATCGATGGTCAGCTTACAGCAGGAAACTTTGACATGGCTCGCATCGCTGCAGACCTCGGAGTTGAACTATCGCTTATCGTTGATGGAACCGTCGAAAAGAGCGGAAGTGGCGATTCAACTTCACTCGTTCAAGTTCGGACCGAGGACAATACAAGACGAAGCTAGCGAGGACATCCAACGCAAACGAGAACTTCGTAGTGCCGCAGCTAACGTCACCATCCCACCAATCGCCGATCCAATCCGTCGCGCAGCCTGCCTACAAGATCCCGAACTATTCCTTCGTACTTACTTCTCGGCAATCTTCTACAATCCGTTTGCGTCCCATCACAGGGCGATGATTCAAGCTATCTATGACAGATGTTATACCGGTGGTGACAAGGCAGTTGCAGCTCCGAGAGGTGATGGTAAGAGTCAGGTAACAATCGGAATGATGGCCTACGCTTTACTTGCAACTCCGATTCGTTTCCCGATCTTCATCGCACAAACAACCAAGAAGTCCTCCAAGCTATTCAAGCAACTCAAAGGCAAGTTTAGCAACGAACGCAAGTATCCTGAGTTTTGCGGTGATTTCCCAGAAGTATCGGCATGCGTCAAAGCACTCGACGGTGCACCGCAACGAGCGGCAAAGCAACACGTAGACGGCAACAAAACAGACATCATTTGGAGTCAAGAAAAGATCCGACTGCCATACATCGAAGGCTGTCCATTTAGCGGAAAGATGGTCGTCTACTTCGGACTTGATGCGGCAATTCGCGGTGAAGGCGACGACGAAGATCGTCCAGACTTGGCGGTCATCGACGATCCCGAAACTAGAGAAGTCGCATTCTCCCCAACGAACCAACACCAAAACATTGAGGACATGATCGACTCGGACGTAGCAGGTTTGGCAGGACCGAACAAACGAATCTCGCGGGTGGTTCTGACCACGATCCAGAACAGGAAGTGCTATTCCTACCGAGTCACATCACGCAGTCACAAACCAACCTTCGAGGGAGACAGGTACGGCATTCTTTCGACATGGCCAGAGCGAGACGATCTTTGGCAGGAATACATTGCCAAACGTCAAACAGGACAATCCGAAGGCGATCGAAGCGGACGGGCAGCGACTCAGTTCTACTTGGATAACATGGAGCAAATGAAGCTAGGTGCGACGCTGACGAATCCCCATAGGTTCGTCTCAGAAAAGGATAGCGATGGCAACCAAATAGAAGTCGATGCACTCCAAGCGTTTTACAATCGTGTAGCCGACTGGGGAATGGATCGAGTTCTAGCCGAACTTCAGAACGAACCTAAAGAGGAAGAGATACCGGAAAGCCTTGGCATAACTCCCGGTATCGTC
>CAIJIZ010000745.1 GCA_903820735.1 uncultured Pirellula sp. | reverse complement strand
CTCCATCTTCCAATCCGTCCCCAGGAAATCTGCTGTGTTCGATTCGACGATTGGCCGCTGGCAGACGAAAGACCCGAAGAGCTTTGATGCTGGGGATACGAATCTGTATCGCTTCGTGGGCAACCATCCTAGCTATGCGACGGATCCGAGTGGGTTGGAGGAGTTCGATGCGGTATTGTTCAACGAGTTTCTAAGTTCGATTGATCCGTATGCGGCCTTTGCATTCAATCAATATGCCCAGATTGGCCAATTCCGACGCGGGCTTGGTGGCTGGATGCGAGGTCTAGAAATTTACGAGTCTGGCAACGTAGAGGACGATAACCTCAAGTTTATGGTGCCCGACCACTTATCCGAGTATCAGGCCGCACAGGTCGTTGCAAAGCACATTCAAAACTCTTGGTTTGGTGCGGTAGCAAGAAAGTACCAGGAACAGATTATTCTTGAGTCAGAATATGGTTACTCGCGTTGGCGACAAACAGTCCAGCAAAGATCTGCGTTGGCAGCCAGAATTGGGACGGAGGCATATCTATCGTTCTTGAGCATCACGAATGAGGGCACTGACTTGGTTGTTACCGTCTCCGATCTTGCGGACGGAAATTACATGTCAGCAATTGGCCTACTGCCTTTTGTTTCGAATGGTGGTATCAAATTAGTTGACGAACTTGGCAACGCTAAATATCTTGACAACTCACAAGCTAATTCTGCAGTTGCAGCGTCGTTCGCAGGCGATGTTGGCAAAATAAGAAAGTTAGTTGAGAATGCCCCAAAGGGAACAGTATGGGCGAACGGCGTTACGGGTTTAGCTGATGATCTTGCGAAACATGCAGGTAACATCACTCCGAAATCGGGCTTTACGGATGTGTTCATACACAGCACTTCGGACAGCTTCCACGTTCTTCATAACGGAAGTTGGGTAAAGCTCAGTCACCGTGACATCGCAAACTTCCTTAAGTCGAAGGGAGTAAGCGGCGACTTACGATTGATCTCGTGCGACGCGGGAAAAGGGCAACTCGCGCAGAATCTCGCAAACAAATTGGGCGTCACGGTCGAAGCTGCGACAACGAAAGTAGGCGTGCCGATCGATTTCAAGAGCGCGCCGCTTTTGGAACCCGGGGGAATATGGATTCCGTTGAAGCCAGGAGGAGGAAGATAGTCATGGCAAAAGAATTTGGCTTTTACGGGAAGATGGCGAGAGCCGAAGTCATTGCTGAGCTTGAATCGTTGCGTAATTGCACACCGCAAGAGTTCGAGGATAGGATTTTGAATTACTTGCAACGTGGCAAACAGATCGTTGCCGTTGCAGGGCTCGCATCCGATGCTTTGAGCGGTGATATTATCGGCCCGCCGAACATCTTTAGTGATGGTGAATGGACTTGGACCAGCGAAGCGATCTACTACGTAAAGCGGTATCACGTCCGCGTGCCAGAAGAGTTTGTTCGCCAGATGCAAGGTAACAACTGGGAACCACCACAAGTACTCGATCCAAAAGCAATGGTTGCAAATTCGTGGGTCACTTAAAATCGCCGGACAGTGAACGTTACCGAAGTAAAACGGCTGCAAGTCCGGCGGAATGTCAGAGGCGGCTAGTGAGTGGAGTTCAGAAAGTGGAAAGTAGAGGGGATCGAGTTCCAAACGGGCCAAGCCTTGGTGGTCCGAGTGCACACCCTGGTCCCTTCAATCCTGGATCCGTCGCTCGTGCGCTGCCGCGCGCGCTGCCTGTATTTGCGGCGCGCGTCGGATTTTGCGCCACCTCGTTTTGAAACTCCGATTTTCCCAGGGGATTTGTAGGTTGTTCGGTTCCTGTCCTCTCCGCTCAAAAACCCTGGTTTTCCCAGGGTTTTTCGCATTTCTGGCCAATTGCTTTGGAGTTCCTGCACGTCCGTGCACGTGCATGCTTGCACATGCTGCGTCGTCTAGTGCGCTGCCTTGCCCCCTGGTGAGTCGTCCAGTGAGTCGCCAGAGTCGCCTCAGAACCCTCGTTTTTCCAGGGGAAACAGGTGGTTTTGCAGCAGAGGTGGTAGGATTCGAACTATGTGCGGCGAGTTTTTAGCCGCGGTGGCGGTGAGATTAGACCGAAGCTGACTATTGCCCGATCTGAAAGTTGCTCCGTCTGTGGGTGTCCGATATCGTTAGGATTCCAGTCTGGACAATCAGACATCGCCATCGCTTGATTTATATCGTTTGCAATACGAAATGAGCAAATTCCTTCGCCAAATCGAATTCCGTGGTTTCCTCCGTGATGCTACCCGCGATGAGTCGCGGCCAAATTTATACAACTACTTTGAGCCGCACGACAATTTTCTAACAGGGCTATGGGCTTACGCTCGCTACGCTCTACCGGTCCGTTGTGATGGAGTTGCGAAAATCAATTGCTATGGATGCCCGAGTACGGCAACGCGGTGCGACGAACCTTGCTTGAACATTGCTTCACTATGGATTTCGATTCCCGAAACATTACCTACAACGATTGATGCTTGCTTGAAGCAACAAGAATTCATGGTTGATCTAGCGCACCGTGGTTTAAAACACGCGTCGAATGAATACAGATTCGATTATTCACCGTTCGAGGCTGCGAAAAGCAAAGCAGATGCAAACCAGTATCGATTCGAATTTCAGATAGGAAACACGAAGAAGTCTCCCAACCGATCGCTAGCCGCGTTCATTTGGTGCTTTTACGATCACGGTTTCAAAACGGAAGTAGTCTTTACGACTCGTGATGGAGGCTTCTTCAACAGAACGATTTTTGCCACCGCGAACGAACAGACAATATCTGCAATTCGATGGTTGGACCAAGAACGAGTGCAAATCTCTTCAAAGGACTTTAATGGGTCATATTGGATATGTGACATACATGGGAACGCTGAATTTGTATTTGGACTCGCAAGTTCAAATTCTCCTCACCATATCTACATGCATGCGACTATATTAATTAATGGTCAGGGTGTGCTAGCCGAACGAGAAAAAGGGATAGAGCTAATGAACAAGGCCGCAGAAATGGGATTCAAGCACGCGATCAATCATCTTTCAAGACTGTGACAGAGGTCGTGCAAAGCTAACAGTCTCCGACCAGCTTTCTCACTCACCCCTCCACCATCACCTTCGCCACGCCGGCCGCCCTTGCAAAATCATCCTCGGTAACCAGCAAGTAGCTCTGCTGGGCAATGCGTGGTGAGTTGCCCAGCCAGGAGCAGACCACGTGCAGTGGGAACTCGCGTTGGAGTTCCGTTTGTCTGCTGGCCCGCATCGAATGGAACAATCGTGGCCAACCGGAGACTCCGGCGCGTCGCAACAGGCGTGTCATCTCGGTCCGTAGGTTCGAGTTCTTCCAACCCATCGCTGTGTTGGCAGCCGCTCGATATTGTGGAGCAGCGACCACGTATTCGCTCTTGTCGCCGAAGATCTCGAACGCTTCGTCCAGGATCGATCGCAGCTCGGGAAAGATCGGGAAAGATCGGGCAGCTACGAATGCCACGACCTTCATGATGCTCGACCTTCGGTTCTGG